>NZ_JBSHDN010000002.1:0-128591 GCF_053616335.1 Nocardiopsis sp. NPDC055824 | reverse complement strand
GCGGACGATGGGCCAGGCGGTGCTGATCACTTTCTCGGGCGACCACGCCCCTCGACCCGGGTCAGGCGGCGCCGAGCCGGTCGAGGGTTTCGGTCCGCAGCCGCTCCGCCCCGCTGCCGGGTCCCGGACCGGCGTTCGCGGACGCCCCGCAGGAGACGTCCCGCTCCGGGAACTCGCCGTCGACGAGGAAGCCCGTGGTGACGTTCCAGGCGCAGGCGTTGTCACCGTAGAGGTAGACGCCGTGCCCGTTCCCGTCGACGCTCACCAGCCGCGACCGCTGCCCGAACTTGTCGTCCAGCCTCACGCCTCCGGCGTACGGTGTGGCCGCGTCACGCAGGTTCTGCACGATCAGGACGTTGTCCGGGCCCTCCCCGGTGATCTCCACCGGGGCCTCGGCCGGCTCGTGGTGCCAGTAGGCGCACGGCATGACGTTGGCAGGGGCCGCGCCGTACATCGGGTACCGCTCCCGGTCCTCGGCGACACCGCTCCGGTAGGTGTCGAGGTCCTCCGGCCACTCGGAGTCGTTGCAGGCCACCGCGAGGAACGCCGACCAGGCGTTGTCCGCTGCCACGGGCTCGGCCGTCTCCTCACCGCCACCGGCCGGGCCGTCCAGGTACCGCTGGACCGCGCTCTCGTCGCGGTCGTCCAGCGCCTGCCACAGCTGCGCCGTCCGGGCGTAGTTCGGCTCGCCGTACAGGCCGATGAAGGAGGCGAATCGGAAGGCGGGGCCGTCGACGCCCGCCACCGGCTCTTCGTCGAGCCGCCCCGCGATCTCGAAGTAGGTCTCCCGCACCTGCTCCGGAGAGTTCCCCAGGCCGTAGCTGCCGTCGCGTCGCGCCAGCCAGGCGGCGAAGTCGGGGAAGGCCTCCTCGAAGCCCGCGCCGAACTGGCGGAGACCGTCGTAGCCGAGGAAGGTGTCGCCGATGTTGCTGTCGAGCACGATCCGGTCCGTGCGCTCGGGGAACAGGGAGGCGTAGGCGGCGCCCAGCGCCGACCCGTAGGACACCCCGAAGTAGCCGGTCTTCTCCTCGCCGAGCGCTGCCCTGATCCGGTCCATGTCGCGGGCCGTGTTCGCCGTCGAGATGTGGGGCAGCAGCCCGTCGGTGTCGTTGGCCGCGCACCGGTCGGCGACCGCCTCGGCGGTCACCGCCTGGTCGGTGATGGCCGCGTCGTCGACGGCGTACGGCGGAATGTTGCCGTAGTACGCCTGGTCGGTGGTGAAACCGCAGCTCACCGGTGCGGAGTGCCCGACCCCGCGGGGGTCCATGCCGATCAGGTCATAGGTGTTCGAGAGGCTCGCGGGCGCGCCCAGGGCGGCCAGGTCGGCGGGCATCGACAGCCCGGAGCCGCCCGGGCCGCCCGGGTTGAGCATCAGGATGCCGCGCCGCTCACCCGGTACCTCGCTGGCAAGGCGGGAGACCATGATGTCGATCCCGGCGCCCTCGGGGTCGCCGTAGTCCACCGGTACCGGCACGGTCCCGCACTCCAGCGGGTACGGCCCGGTCGGGACGTCGGCGGGGCACGCGCCCCACTCCACCTCCGGCACCGGCCTCCCGTCGCGATCGTCGGCCGCGGCGGGCGCCGCCGCGACCAGCGAACCGGCGAGGAGGACCACCGCCGTCAGCGGCGCACTCCGGCCCGTGCTCCATTTTCGTTCCACGTGTGCAGCCTCCTGGGTAGCGGATTCCCGCCTCCCGGCAGCCCGTCGCCCCCGCTGTGAGGGGCGGCCGTCGCCGCCGGGAAGCACCCCCTCAGACTGCTGTCACCCCGCCGCGCCCACCAGTGACGCGGCGTCATCGGTTCACCCCCTCAAACGTCATGGGAGCCCCCGTGGCACCGGTCGACCGGTACCGGGGAGCGGCGGGGCCGACGAAGGGGCCGGGCCGAGAGCCAGCTCCGGGGCACGGCCCGAACAGCGCAAGATCGGTCAGGCCGCCGCCCCGGGGGCGCCGCTACGGTTCGGGCATGACCACATTTCACGCCTTCCTCGGCTGCAGCCTCGACGGGTACATCGCGGGGCCCGACGGCGAGCTGGACTGGCTGACCGTCTTCGACAACACCGGCTACGAGGAGTTCTTCGCCACCGTCGACGCCCTGGCGATGGGGCGCGCGAGCTACGACACCATGCGGGAGTTCACAGGGGACCACTACCGGGGCACACCGATCCATGTGCTCTCCACGACGCTGCCCGCCGGACCGCGACCGGACCTGGGAAGTTCGCCGGTGACCGTCCATCCGGACCTCCCCGCGCTGCGGACGGCCCTCGCCGAGGCCGGGGTCAAGCGCGCCTACGCCGACGGGGGCCGCACCGTCCAGGCGTTCCTGGCCGAGGGTCTCCTCTCGGACCTCACCGTGACCCGCGTTCCGGTGCTCCTCGGGAAGGGCATCCCCCTCTTCGGACCCGACCCCTGCCCCCTGCGCCCGCACCTGGTCTCCTCGTTCGCGACGGACCAGGGGGCGGTCCAGTCCTTCTACCGCTTCTCGGCGGACGGGAGCTGACCGAGCGTGTACCGGCAGCCGTCCACGGGGATCCCGGCGGTCGGCGCCTCTGACGCCCACTGCTCGGCAGACGGCGGGGCCCCTCCGTCTACTTCCCGGCCCCGCCGGACGAGGCGGACTCCGTGACGCTGCGCGCCGCCGACTTCGGAACCTTCGAGGTGCCCGTGGAGCAGGGGAGGGGCCGCCGACCCCGCCCCCCGGCGCCGGGGGGCGGCGCGCATCGCACGAACGCGGCACCGCTCCGGGGGGAGGGCCGGCCGGGGACCTCTCCGCCCGCACCTGCCTCGCCCGCACCTGCCTCGCCCGCACCTGCTTCCCGCTCTCCTGACCGCCGCACTGCGGGCCGGCTCCGCTCCCGGCGGCCTTCGACGGCGGCAATACGCGCTGGTCGGGGCCGCCTGTTGCCCGAGGTGTAGCCGGTGTGGGCGGGGGAAGGTGGTACGCACGGTCAGTGTGAGGCGGGTGCGCGAAAACGCTGGGGGAGACGATGGCTGGTGACCGGATCGGGCTGGCGGAGATGCTCGCCGAGGCGGAGGACGCCGCGCCGATGGAGTCCCTCAACGTGGTGGCGTGCAATCTGCGCGACCGGTTCGACGCGCACGCGGTCTCGTTCCTGTTCGCCGACATGGTCGGCCGGCAGGTGGTGCGGGTCGGCGAGGAGACCGTCACGCGGAAGGACCGCCAGCCCGAGCAGATTCCGCTGGACGGCAGCGTCTACGACCGGGTGCTGCGCACCCAGGAACTGGTGCAGGGACCCGGGGACGGGCACGGGCAGCAGGTGCTCGCTCCGGTGACCAACCGCGGCGACGTCATCGGCATCCTGGAGCTGACCCTGCCCCACGTCACGGGGGAGGTTCTGGACGAGGTCCGCGGGGCCGCGCACGCGCTGGCGTACATCATCGTCACCGACCGCCGTTTCACCGACCTCTACCACTGGGGCCGGCGCACCACCCCGATCAGCCTGGCCAGCGAGATCCAACGCCACCTCCTGCCCAGCGCGTCCTCCTGCGAAGCCGCCCAGTTCGTCCTCGCCACGGCCCTGGTGCCCGCCGACTCCGTCGCCGGGGATACCTACGACTACTCCCTGGACCGCAACACCCTGAACCTGTCCATCACCGACGCCATGGGCCACGACGTCAACGCCGCCCTCATGGCCACCCTGCTGGTCAACGCCTCCCGCAGCGCCCGCCGAGCCGGCGCCGACCTGGCCGATCAGGCGTATCAGGCCCACCGGGCCCTCCTGGACCACGGAGACCACTCGTTCGCCACAGGCCAGCTGGTGCGCATCGCCCTGGACGGCACCGGCGCGCAGATCGTCAACGCCGGGCACCCCTGGCCGCTGCTCCTGCGCGAAGGCACGGTGAACGAGGTCGGCCTGGACGTCGACCTGCCCTTCGGTATGCACGTACCGGTCGCCTATCACGTGCAGCACCTCGACCTGCGCCCCGGTGACCGCCTCGTCTTCCACACCGACGGCATGCAGGACCGCCGGGCGGCATCCGTCGACCTGCCCCGGCTGATCGGTGACACCGCCGACGACCACCCCCGTGAGGTCGTACGGACCCTGACCGCCGCGGTCACCGACGCCTCCGAAAGGCGCCCGGAGGACGACGCCACCGTCGTGTGCCTGGACTGGCGCGGCTCCCACCACGAGGGCCGCCGTACCCGGGCCGGAGCCGACAGGTGAGCACCGGGCGGCGCCGCCGCCCCCGCGATCCGGGGCAGGGCCCCCGTGGACGTGGGTCCCGGAGCGGTCCCGGTGCGGTCTCCACGCCCCGGGATGCTTCTGTCACCGCTCTGTGAACGCGGCGCGGGCGCGTTAGAGGGGCAGGCCGACCGACTCCGAGAGGGCCGGGTCCCTGGGGCGCCGGCGGGGGAGTCGGGGGACGAGGGCTCAGGAACAGGGGCACTCCATTGCCGCTGCTATCGTTTTTCGATAGATTCTTATTGAGAAACGATCCAGGGAGATGCGATGGGGAAGTTGACGGTGCTGGCGCTGCGCGTCGTGCTCGTGATGTTGCTCGGAGGGTCGGTGTTCGTGCAGGCGGTCATGGTGCCGCTGCTGGCCGCGGACCTGCGCGAGGCCGGCGCCGACCCGCTGCTCGTGCGCGCCCCCGTGATCGCGATCGTGTTCCTGGGCATCGTTGCGGTCCAGGCAGTTCTGGTCTGTGTGTGGCTCCTGGTGACGAAGGTGCGGCGCGGGACCGTGTTCTCCAGCACCGCCTTCCGGTACGTCGACGTGATGATCGGCGCGATCGTGGCGGCCGCCCTCCTGGTGTTCGGGCTCGGGTTCGTCATGGCCCCGGGCGAGGCCGTGCCGCCGGGTGTGGTCCTGCTGGTGGGCGGCGTGGGCACGGCGCTCCTGGGGGTCGCGCTCATCGTGGTCGTGCTGAGGACGCTGCTGGCCCAGGCGATCGAGAGCAAGGCCGAGGCGTCCCGGCTGCGGGGCGAGCTCGACGAGGTCATCTGATGCCGATCGTCGTCGACATCGACGTGATGCTGGCCAAGCGCAAGATGTCCGTCGGGGAACTCGCGGACCGCGTCGGGATCACGCCCGCCAACCTGGCGGTGCTCAAGAACGGCCGCGCCAAGGCGGTGCGCTTCACGACCCTGTCCGCCCTGTGCACGGTGCTCGACTGCCAGCCGGGGGACCTGCTGCGCTGGGAGCCCGAGCCGGCCGATGCCCCCGAGCCCGCCACCACGCAGCCGGGGCGGTGAACAGCGGGGCGGACCAGGCCGACCGGCAGGGGGCGGCCGACGGGCCGGGGCCGGTCACCACGCGTCGCCCTCCGCGCCGACACCGCCTGCTAGGCGGTCCCCGCCCGCCGGTTCACGACGGCAGCCAGGATCGCGGTGCGCATCCCGGGCACCTCGACGCCGAAGCGCTCGTGGACCGCCTTGAACCCGGCCCTGTACTCGTGCCGCTCCTGCGGGGTGAACACCGTCCAGACATCGCCGTCGGCCGCGATCGCGGCCAGGGCCACGTCCTCGGCGGGGGCGGTCGCCACGGTGTGCTCGGTGCGGACCGCCTCGTGCACGCGCTCGCGCAGCCGGCGGACCTCTCCGGGGTGTTCGAGGGTGACGTCGAGGGTCGGGAAGAGCCCCAGTACCCGGCCGCGGTCGACCGTGATCGACCCGTTCGCGACGAGCTGCTCGCGCACGGCCCTCTCGGCCTTCCACTCACGGTCCGGGACGGCGTTGATCCAGTGGCCCGGTTCGTGCGGCGACAGGCCGTCCAGCACCTCGGCCAGGAACGGGTCCTCCGGAGTGCGGGCGGTGTCGCGCTCGGCCCTACCGTCCCGGGCACGGAGCAGGCCGCCGAGGATCAGCTCGGTCAGCGCCGCGGCGCGCAGCAGGTGGCCGCGGTAGGCGGTGCTGACGGGGTCGAACCGGTTCTTGTCGGTGTCGTAGCTGAGCAGGTAGAGCCGTTGCGGCAGTGTCGGTTCCATCGTCTTCTCCTCGGCGTCCGTCCCGCCCGGGGCGCCCGGCCTGCCGGGCGCGGAACCGTCTCTTCCCGGCGCCGGAGCTCCCGAACCCCGTGCCGGCGTGTCCGCGACCCCGCCCCGGGGGGCCGGACCAGTATTCGTCCTGCTCCGCCGCGACACCAGTGACACGGTGTCATGTCCTCACCGGTACAGGCATCACGGCCCGGACGCGGTACGGCTGTCGGACGGCGGCTGCGGGCCCGGGGGCGCCGACGCCGCATGCGGCTCCCCGGGTCTACCGGCGTGACAGGTCCGCCAGCGCCAGCCCTCCGCCGAACGCGATCAATGCTCCCCCGGACGCCTGGTCCAGGCGGCGCAGCGTCACCGGCCGCAGGCGGCGCCCCGCCAGCACGCGCCCCGCGGTCGCCCAGACCAGGGCGGTGGCCGCCTCGCAGACGATGTAGAGCCCGCCCAGCGCGACCAGCTGCACTCCGGCCGCGACGCCGGACCCGGAAGAGACGAACGGTGGTAGGAACGCCGTGAACAGCAGGAGAGCCTTGGGGTTGGCGGCGGCGGTGACGAACTCCTGCCCCGCCAGCTTCCACGGCGCCGTATCACGGGCGCCCCCGTCCTCCCGGTCGGGTGCGGACCCGTTCGGCGCGGAGGCGGCGCGCGCCGACCACACCACCCACGCCCCCAGTCCGACCATGACGGCCGCCCCGGCGACGCGGAGGATCTCGAAGGCCGTCCGGGAGGCGTGCAGGAGCGCCCCCAGGCCGGTGGTCACCGCACCGAGCATGAGGGCGAACGCGGCGAAGCGTCCGAGGAGTGCGACGGCGGCCGGACGCAGGCCCTGCCGCAGCCCGTTGCGGAAGGCGAGCAGGTTGTTGGCTCCGGGCGCGGCGGCCACCGCCAACGCCGCGGGTACGAAGACAGCCAGCTGCGCCGAAGAGAGCATGAACCCAACCTAAGCGGCGACCGGCCCCCGTCCGGGGTACCGTTCCACACGCGTCGGTTCCCCGGCAGGGGAGGAGCCTGCTCCCGGCAGCCGGGCCGAGGCCGGAGCCCGTAGCGCGTCCACGCAGTTCGACGACCTGTGTGGGCCGGTCGGACCGGGTAGGAGAGACACAGGGCGACGGCACGCGGGCGCCGAGCGCCCACGGCCGCAGCACGCGAGGACGGAGAGTGGCGATGGACGGCGAAACCTTGCAGGACACGGCCCAGGAACACGCCGAGACCCTGGTGGGTGCCGGGTTGGAGCACCCGTTCGGACCCGACTGGGAGGTCTTCAAGGTCCGGGGCAAGGTGTTCATGCTGATGACCGAGGTCCCCGGCAAACCGGTCGTGATCCTCAAGTCCGACCCCGGTGAGGCCGAAGCCCTGCGCGAGACCCACGCCGACATCACACCGGGCTACCACATGAACAAGAGGCACTGGATCACGCTCGCTCCCGGCGACTCGATCGACGAGGACCTGGTCAGGGAGCTGGTGGCCGAGTCCTACCGGCTCGTGGTGGGCAACCTGCCCCGGTCCCACCGCCCCGTCGGGACGCCGTCGAGAAAGCCGGCCACGCGCCCGGACGTTCGCGCGGCGGGCTGACCACCGGGCTGCGCCCGGCCGTCGAGCGGCAACGGAAGCCCCTGTCCACCGTGTTCACGGCCGGGCAGCGCGGCGCCGAGGTCGTCCTCGCTGCGGCGGTCGACGAGCGGCCGTGAGCAGCACGGCCGAACGATTCCTAGACGACGTCGAATTCGTTGCCTTCCGGGTCCTGCATCAGGACCGCGTAATGGTCCATGTCCGGTTCATCCGTGGTCCGGAGCACGCGGGCGCCGGCCTCGACCAGCCTCTCCACCGTGGCGGTGACCCGCTGCGTGCGCACCGCCAACGGGACGTCGCGACCGCCGCCGACCTTCAGATCGAGGTGTATCCGGTTCTTGGCGGCCTTGGGTTCCGGAACCCGCTGGAACCACACCCGGGGCCCTTGCCCTGCGGGATCGACGATCGACTCCGGGGTGTCGCCCGTGCCCGCGGGCAACTCCTCCTCCGGCACCCCCATGGCTGCCCAGTACTCCCGCCACGTGGTGTGTCCGCCCGGTGGGGGTTCGGGTATGTATCCCAGAGCCTCGCTCCAGAACGCCACCAGTCTCCGCGGGTCGGAACAGTCGATCGTCAGTTGCAGCGTCATCTCCATGACCGGAGTCTGGCGGACACGTCCGACATTCGTGCCGGACCGGTCCCGCGGACGGCAGGGGCGCACTTTCGCCACAGACCTGAGGAGTGGCCATGTCCATCACCGGAGAGCAGCTCCAACAGACCGCGCGCAGCGCGGCCCGGGACCTGCCCGGGACCGACCAAGGGCGGCCCTTCGTCGACAAGCTGGACGTGTACAAGGTGGCGGGCAAGGTCTTCCTGATCGTCACCGACGACCCAGACGAGCGCATCGTCACCGTCAAGGTCGAGCCCGACCACGGCCGCTCCCTGCGGCGCCGGTACCCCTCGATCACCCCGGGCCGTTACCTCGACAAGAAGCATTGGCCCTCCGTGGGCGCCGGCGAAGAGATCACCGAGCACATGATCCGGGACCTCGTGGACCACTCCTACGAGCTCGTCCTGGACTCCGTGCCCCGGGCCCGCCGCCCCCGAGCGGGCGGGGAGGGCCGCAGGAAGGGGTGAGGCGACCGCGTAGGCGCACCGCGCCGACCCTGCGGGGGTACGGGGCCGCCGCACGGGCGCACCCGCGGCTCAGGGCGCGGCGGAGGCTGCCGGTTCCGGGGCGACGGCGCGGCGGACGCAGTCCCGCAACAGGTCGCGCCGCTGTTCGTGCACCCCCTGGGGCTCCGTCGCGGTGGCGGTGTAGACGTTGCTCACCGGCGACCAGGCCATGGACATGGCGATGACCAGGGCCATCACGTCGAAGGGGTCGCCCTGCCTGATGCGCCCGGCGGCCTGGGCCTCGGCGATGGCGCCGAGCTTGTGGTCGTCGTAGCGCTCGTGCTCCGCGACGAGGTGCCCGGTCGGGCGCCGTTCCAGCCGGGCCCAGGTGGCGAGGCGGATGAGGTCGGGACGGGCCAGGTACTCGTCGTAGAGGCGCACGGCCCAGTCGGCCAGGTCCCCGGCGTCGATGGGGGCGACATCGATGATGCGCTCCAGCGAGGCGAAGAAGATCGCGTCGAAGAGCTGTTCCTTGTTGCCGAAGTAGCCGTAGAGCTGGGCCTTGTTGGTCCGTGCGGTGGTGATGATCCGCTCGATGCGGGCTCCGGCGATGCCGTACCGGGCGAATTCCTGTGTGGCGGCGTCGACGATCCGCCGGTGCGTGGCGGCCCCGCGCGCGCTCGATGGCTGTTCGGGCATGGCCGCCACGTTAGCAGACAGACCAGTCTGTTTGCTTATCCGGCTCCGACGGCCTAGGTTTCAAATAGACCGAACAGTCTGTCTTTGGAGAGATATGCGCACCACCATCGGATGGCAGGCGGACCCTGCGACCCGCGCCCTGCGCCGCACCCACCTCCGGCGCCGGGACCTGCGTCCGGACGACGTCGCGGTGCGCGTGGACTACTGCGGCGTCTGTTTCAGCGACCTGCACGCCCTACGCGCCCACAAGAGCGACATGGACGGGGCCCTGGTGCCGGGGCACGAGTTCACGGGCACGGTGAGCGAGGTCGGCGGCGCGGTCACCGGCTTCGCCCCGGGCGACCCCGTGGCCGTCGGCAACATCGTCGACTCGTGCGGCACGTGCCCCATGTGCCAGGCCGGCCAGGAGAACTTCTGCCGCGGCTTCCCGACCCTGACCTACGGCGGAATCGACCGCCGTGACGGGGCGACCACCCTGGGCGGCTACTCCCGCGAATACGTGGTCCGCGACACGTTCGTCCACCACCTGCCCGCCGGCCTGGACGCGGCCGGAGCAGCCCCCCTGCTCTGCGCCGGCGTCACCGTCTGGGAACCCCTGCGGGCCCTCGGCGTGGGCCCCGGCAGCACGGTCGCCGTGGCCGGGCTGGGCGGTCTGGGACACCTCGCCGTCAAGCTGGCTGCCGCACTCGGCGCCACGACCACCGTCATCAGCCGCACACCGGGCAAGGCCGAGGAGGCGTACGGACTCGGCGCGGACGGATTCGTCGTCTCCACCGACGCCGCGCAGATGGAAGCCGTCCGGGACCGGTTCGACGTGGTCATCGACACCGTCTCCGCCCCCCACGACCTGACCCCCTACCTGCGCACCGTCGCCATGGACGGCACCCTCAGCCACCTCGGGCACCTCGGCCCGGTCACCGTGGAGACCACCGACCTGCTCATCGGCCGCAAGAGGCTCAGCTCCGCCGGCAGCGGCGGCCGACCCTCCACCGCCGACCTGCTGCGCTTCTGCGCAGAGCACGGCATCACCGCCGACATCGAACTGCTGCCGTCGTCGCAGGTGAACACGGCCTTGGAACGCCTGGAACGCAACGACGTCCGCTACCGCTTCGTGCTCGACATGTCCGACCTGGACTGAGCGGCGGCGCCGGCCACGTTGCACGGGGCTGCCTTGCGGGCGCTCGCGGCCGGCACCGATGTCGAGGAGATCTCGGTCGGGCTGGGGCACGCGACCATGCACTTCACCCAGGACACTTGCCAGAGCCTGTTTGCCGGACGTGGCCGAGGCCGCCGCACTGCTGAGCGGAACGCCAGTTCAGAGCGGTGGGCTGGTTCCGGTGCGGTGGCCGGTACCGGGGAGCACACCAGGAGCCGCCCTGCACCGACGACCTCAGGTCAGCGAAAGGGCTCGCACTTGCTGGTCTGAGGTTCCCTCATCCCCGAGGCTGCTCCACCATCGGATCAACGGCCCCCAGGTAAGGGATCAATCGAGCTCCCACAGCCGTACGGTGCCGTCGTAGCTGTTGCCTGTGGCGAGGGTGGTGCCGTCGTGGTTGAACGCCACCGAGGACACGCCGCCACCGTGTCCGGTGAGAGTGGCTTCGGGGTGCGAGCCCAAGCCCCGCCACAGCAGGACGGAAACGATCGCGAGAACACTCACCGCGCTGATGTAGTACGGCCACCTCCTTCGTCGCGGCGCCCGCCCGCCGGAGTCTGTCGTCGCAGGGGGGAAGGGCAGGGGAACCGCGGAACCCTCTGCGGCAGGGGTCGGTGCCTGGAACCTGGTGGGGTTCGGGTTGCCGGACACGGTCGTTTCGGCGAGGGGGTCTGTCTGGGGCGGAAGGGTCGCGTTCTCGGCTCTCTCACCGGGGTCCCGGGCCGGTGGGGACGGAGGAGGGCTGTCGGCCGGTGCGGTGCGGGCGGCGGGGGGCGGCCAGGAGCCGTGGAGGTCGCGGGTCTCGAAGCGGGCGAGGATCTGGTCGGGGACTGGACGTTGGACCGGATCGTGGTTCCAGCACTCGAGGACCAGCGCCCGCAGTTCCGGGTCGAACGTCCCCGGGTCGGGGGGAGGACTGATGACGCGGCGCAGGGTCTCGGCCATGGTGGCCCCGGCGAAGGGGTTGGTACCGGTGGCGGCGTAGACCAGCACGGTGCCCAGGGAGAAGATGTCGGATGAGGGACCCACGCGTGAGCCGTCGGTCTGCTCCGGTGACATGTAGGGAAGGGTGCCGAAGACCGCGCCCCGCGTGGTCATGCTGTCGGCGTCCAAGGGGCGGGCGATGCCGAAGTCGATGATGCGGGGGCCGTCCTCGGCCAGGATGATGTTGCCGGGTTTGAGGTCGCGGTGCACCAGGTCGCACCCGTGGATGGCCTTCAGTCCTTCGGCGAGGCCGGTGGCCAGCACCTGCAGCGCGGGCGTGGTGAGGGGGCCGTGGCCGCGGACGGCCTGCTGCAGGGTGGGGCCGGGGATGTGGGCGGTGGCGATCCAGGGCGCGTCGGCGTGAGGGTCGGCGTCCACGACCTGAGCGGTGTGGAATCCGCCGACCTTGCGCGCGGTCTCGGCCTCGCGGGCGAAGCGGGCGCGGAAGCCGGCCTCGGAGGCGAGTTCGGGGCGGATGACCTTGACGACCAGGCGGCGTCCGGAGGTGGTGCGGGCGCCGGGACCCCGCCGGTATCCGGCAAGGGGCACAGGACGGCCGGGCGTGCGGCGGACCTCCCGCACGCCCGGCCTGGTCCGAGCCCGTCAGGGGCCCGGGGCGCCGCCGTCGGAGGGGCCGGGGACGGGGTAGGTCAGGGTGACGGTCACCGAGGCCTCTGCCGAGCCGCTGAAAACGACCAGCGACCCCTCGGCGGCGATCGTCACTCCGAACTCCACCGACACCGACTCCGGGCGGGTGGCCTGCTGCGCGAGCTCCCACACCGTGCCGCTGAACTTGGCGGCTATGCCCCGCACCACGTCCTGGACGTGGTCGACGGCCTCCGCAGCCTTGTTCGCGACGGCCTCGGTGACGCCGGAGGTCATCGGCTCGGCCCCTGGCAGCTGCTGGACGGCGACGTACACGTCCACGCCGTCGATCGTGATCGGCACCAACTTCTTGGGAAGGGACACGCTCGCACCTTTCGGGGGCCGTAGGGCGCCGGTCCGCGCCCCGGGAACTTCAGAGGTGGTAGGCGCCCCGGATCATGTACGCGCCGTCCGACTGGCGGTAGTAGCCGGGGTCGGGAGGGGAACCGACCCAGTCCGGCAGGAGGCCGACCACGGCCCCCCGGACCGCCTTGCCGGCCTCGGTGTGCCGCAGCACGTAGCCGGCCCCGGAGGCGGCGAGCCCGCCGGGGGACCGGGCGAGGATCATCCTGCCGACGCTGACCGCGTCCCAGACGAAGTGGGCCGCCTCCTTCACGGCGGCGCGCTTCTCGTGCCAGTCCGGCGGGCCGGAGTGGTCGAGGGCGAAGAAGGCGCTGGACCCGCCCGTGTACCTGACGTGGAAGCCGAGGATCAGCCCGTTGTCGGGGAGGACGTAGGCGTCTCCGCGCGCGATGTAGAGCGTTCCCCGGCTGCCGTCCGGGTTCGTGTGCGCGAGTTCGAGGGCGGGGGTGTCGATGGAGGAGGCGAGGTGGAGCCAGGTCCGGTACCCGGAGGCCCGGGGACTCATGAGGATCAACGTCGTGCACCCTTCGTGCGACCGTGGAGACCGTGGACGAGCGACTGCCGGCGGTTCACGGGAACCAGTCGAGAAACGTGCTGACGGCCCTCTTCAGCACGCTTTCCGTCGCCCGGGAGGCCGCCTCGTCCGTGACGACGTCGGAGAGGACGGAAGTACCCGGCTCCTGGTCGGCGGCGGGGAGGTCCACGGCGGTGGAGGCGGTCGACTCGGGGGCGGCCTCGGAAGCCGTGGAACCGGAGGGGGCCGTCGCGTCTGTGCCGCCGCGCCGGTGGACGTACTCGGCCACCGTGTAGCCCGCTGCGGCGCCACCGGCCGCGGCTGTGGCGACCCCGAGCCATCGGCCCTTCCGCACGGGCACGTGCCCCTTGCACAGTTCGAGCAGGTCCTCGGTGCGGGACACCCACACGGTGTGCGTCATCCACGCGTCACCGGCATTGTGGCGGGACGAGACCACTCCGAGCACGCTGTCGTCGCCGCGGCGGAGGACGGGCGCCCCGCTCATGCCCGGCATGACGTCGGCGGACTGGATCCGGCCCAGGCGCAGGCCGTCGGTGCGGGCGACCTCTCCCTGCCACCGCCCCAGGGCCTGGACCGATCGCGGCTGGGGCGCCTGGGTCATGTCCTCGATCACGGCGTGGCCGACCAGGGTCACCTCCTCGCCCTGCTCCGCCGAGTCCGAGGCGCGCAGGAGGCGGGCGCTGTCGGGCAGGGCCGTGTCCGTCTTGAGCAGGGCCAGGTCGGCTCTGCGGTTCCTGGCCACCACCCACGCCCGGGTGGGTTTGAGGTCCGGGTCTCCGAGGCTGTCCACCGTGACCTCGGCGATCTCCGCAGACGTGTCCTCCAGGCCGAGCGCGGTCCGGACGACGTGCCAGGCGGTCACGAGGTAGCCGTCGGGGTCGATCTGGAAACAGGTTCCCTGGGGAGCGCCGTCGGAGGTGAGGATTCTTCCCATGTACCGCGGAACGTACGGGGATTCGACCACCCCGGTGTTCCTTTCACTCGAAACACAATTCTGGGAGGGCGGCGGGGAACGCGGGCGGGGCAGGGTGCCGGTTTCGCGTCGCGGGGGTGCGGGTCGGGCCGGGCCCGGCGGGAAAAACTGGTACACCGCCCATACCCTGGAGTTCTTGCACCCAAACGGGGGTGCGGGTGCAGGGATAAACGTGGAAATGCCTCCACGGATCGCCGAATTCGGTGGCGCGAGTGCGGTGGCGAACGCGGCCTTGAAGGGGTTTGCAGGATTTTCATGATTTCGCCGTGGGTGTCGGTAATTCATATCGTCGGATGATCTGTTGTCCACGCCCGGTCGGCGGGTGCGGGCCCGTGCGGGCACCCGTCGGGGGAGAGCCGTCGGACAGGGACCGGACGCACCCGTCCGACGACCGGTCGCCGCGGTGGCGCGCGGCGACCGGGCCGTCGCCCCGGCTTCCCTTCCACAGGAGGTCGACGCGGGCCCGGACCGCTTCGGCGGTCCGGCGCCCTGTGAGCCCTTCGACGAACTGCGAGACCGGTATCAGCGCCGATCGGACCGGAGGCCGGGTCGGCTCGCCCCCGGGTGCGCGGCCGCGCGCCGGGCGGCTCAGACCGTGTTCTAGGTGGCGGGCGAGTCTTGGACGGACAGTTCCAGGGCCAGTTCCATACAGCGCCATCGGGCCGGGGAGACGTCGTAGGGCATCTTGCCGACGGCTTCGACCGCGCTCATGGAGCCGGCCTCCCGCCTGCCGGAGCCGAGGCCGGCCCCGTCCTCGCCGCCATCGGCGGGAACGGGGTGCAACGTGTCCCAGGCGTCGAAGAGGGCATCGTCCTCTTTCTCCAGGCCGGTCTCCTCGATGACGGTATGCAGGGCGCTTTCGAAGGCGTGCCGTTCGGCGGCCACGTGAGCCACCCGCGGATCGTCCACGGCGACACTGTCGTCGAGTGCCTCCTCAACCTCATCGATGCGGTCGGACTCCTCCCGCAGAGCGGGATGCGTGGCCAGGGCGATGAAGCGGGTGGCCTGGACGGCCGCGCCGAGCGGGCCGAAGATCCGCTCGGTGACCAGCAGAGTGTCCAGGTCCGCCTGGCGCAGGGAGCCCTCGGGCAGGTTCTTGAGACGGTCGGTGACGAAGTCGGAGAGCAGGCCCATCCGGCTGCCTTCGGTGCGCATCCGCTGCACGGCGGCCCGTTGCCGCCGCAGTTCTGTCTCCTGCTCGGCGAGGGTCTCCTCCAACCGCTCCAGGATGCCCGGGATGCCGTCCCCGCTGCCGGCGCCGGCGGAAGCCGTGCCGGTGGTGAAGGCGTCACGGATGTCGTCCAGGGCGATCCCGGCGTCGGCCATCTTGCGAATCCACAGCAGGCGGATCATGTCCTCGTACCCGTAGCGGCGGCGGTCGTCGCTGCCCCGCTCGGGCTCGGGGAGCAGGCCGATCTCGTGGTAGTGACGGATCGCCCGTGGCGTGGTGCCGGCGAAGGCCGCCGCGTCACCGATCTTGACCTGGCGGGGCGGCACGAAGGACGAATGCATGGGCAGGGACCTTTCCTCGAGGGATCGGGACGTGGGTCCACCAGACCACATACCGCTACGGAAGGTGCAAACCCCTGCACACCGCCCGCGCCAATGTTCTGTCACGACCCCGGCGTTCGTGCGGTGCTCCGGTCCAGTGCGATGACCTCGACCTCGATCTGCCAGTCGGGCTGGGCCAGTGAGACGACCTCGACGAGGGTGTCGGCGGGGTAGGGCTCGGACAGGAACTCGCCGCGCAGCGTGATCACGTGCGGGAGGTTCGTCGCCATGTCCCGTACGAAGATGCCGACCTTGACCACGTCCGTGAAGGCCAGGCCGGCCGCCTCCAGCACCCGTCCGACGTTCCGGAACGCCTTCCGCCCCTGTTCCAGGAACCCGCCCTCGACGGTCGTCCCGTCCTCCTCGAAGCCCGCCTGTCCGGACACGTACACGAAGCCCCCGGCCCGGACGGCCTGTGATATCCGGTAGGGCGCGTACCAGTCCGGCGTGGTCGCGATCTTCTCGACGTGCCCCACGGTGGCCGCTCCCTCTTCGCTGGACATGCTTCTCCCCTGTCTCGGCGGTGCCCGGAACCGGGCTCGAACGATGGCGTTACGGAACGTTTCGTAACGCCATGGAAGCTAAGTCATCCAAGGCGACTTGTCAAAACGAAACGTAACGTCACGCGGGCGGTAGGATGTGGCCCATGACCTCTGCCCCGAACAGTGAACGGCGTAGCGAGCGCGCCCGCCGGGCGATCCTCGACGCGGCGTTCGACCTGGTGAGCCGCAAGGGCTTCGCGAAGGTGACCATCGAGGGCATCGCCGCCCAGGCCGGCGTGGGCAAGCCCACGATCTACCGCTGGTGGGGCTCCAAGGGCGCGGTGGTGCTGGAGGCGATGAACGAGGAGCTCGGCGACGACTTCGCCTTCCCCGACACCGGGGACATCGCCGCCGACCTCACGACCCAGATCACCGCGGTGAGCCGGCGGCTGGTCACCGGCAGGATCAGCGAGGCCTTCAAGGGCGTCATGGCCGAGGCGCAGAACGACGCCGCGCTGATGAAGGCGTTCCGCGAGACGATCCTCGAGCCCAGCATCGCGGAGTGCCGTGCCCGCCTGGATTCCGCCGTCGCCGCCGGGCAGCTCCGCTCCGACGTGCCCACCGACGTGATGGTCGACCTCTTCTACGCGCCGGTCCACTACCGGCACTTCCTGGGCTTCGGCGACGATGCGGTCAGGCGCAGCGCCGACCTCGTCCAGGACGTCCTGCTCGGCCTGCGGCCCCGGACGGACGCGGGGTGAACGGCCGGTACCCGGCCGCTGTGCGTCGGGGCGAAGTACTGCCGGGGGGCTGAAGCGGGTGCGCGCCGCCCGGGCCGTCCTGCCGGGCGCCGGGACGCTGTCGCCCCACCGCAGCCGCCTTCCTGCCCGGCGCCGCGCCGGAAGGCGTCCCGACCGCGGCGGAGCGCTTCCCCCATCGGGCCGTCCGTCCAGCCGGTCAACGCCCCCGCGCGATCCGTCTTCGTCTCCTCTCGCTTCCCAGGCCCCTTCGGGGGGATCTCGGGGAGGGTGAAACGAACCCCTGGGGGTTGTTCACGGTAGGCGGATCCGTCTCCTCACATGCTCGTGCGAAATTCGCATTCGGGGGAGGGGCGGCGACGCTGATGCCGATTCTCTCCGACGTCCCTCGCGCGGTCCCACGGCCACCGGGAGAGGGGGAATCGGACGAGCCCCCACCGGTGGGAAGAAAGGTCGCCACCGGTGGTCGAGGTTTCTCTACCCGACCACTCCCACCAGGGCCAGTGACGTTCGCGGCCCGCTTTGTTTGACTTTCCTCGAGTGGGCGACAGGGCGCACCCGGGGCCTGCGACCCGCGCAAGCGATCGGAACATCGGCATGGGCACAAATGGAGGGCGTCGATCCTCGAAAAAGGGGATCGGCGCCCACGACCGGCCATACGGAAAAGAAAAGGATGATCCGACGGTCCTGCGGATCACGGGACTGACCAAGACCTACTCCCGGGGCGTCGTTCCCGTCCATGCCCTGAGAGGGGTGGACGTCGTCTTCCCCCGAGGGGGGTTCACCGCGATCATGGGACCCTCCGGATCGGGGAAGAGCACCCTCCTGCACTGCGCGGCCGGACTGGAGCGCCCCGACGCCGGCGCGGTGCTGGTGGAGGGGCGGGACATCACGGGCCTCTCCGAGAAGGACCTGACACGGTTGCGCGCACGCGCGTTCGGCTTCGTGTTCCAGTCCTTCAACCTCCTCCCCGTGCTCGACGCGGAGGAGAACATCACCCTCGGGCAGCGCCTGGCCGGCCTGCCCCCGGACAAGGCCCGGCTGGCCGGACTCGTGGACTCGCTCGGCCTGGAGGGCCGCCTCCGTCACCGGCCCGCCGAACTGTCCGGAGGGCAGCAGCAGCGGGTCGCCGTGGCGCGGGCGCTGCTGCACCGGCCGAGCGTGCTCTTCGCGGACGAGCCCACCGGCAACCTCGACTCCCGCTCCGGCGGCCAGGTCCTGGAGGCTCTGCGGCGTGCGGTGACCGAGCACGGCCAGACCGTCGTCATGGTCACCCACGACCCGGTGGCCGCGGCGCGCGCCGACCGGGTGCTCTTCCTCCGCGACGGCGGCATCGAGGACGAACTGTCCGACCCCGCCCCGGACACCGTGCTGGAGCGGATCAGGCGCTTGGAGTCCGTGTGATCAGGCTCGTGCTGCGGGGCGTGGCCGACCGGGCGCGCCCACTCGTCCTGTCCGTCCTGACCGTGGCCCTGGGGGCGGGGCTGGCCGTGGCCGCCCTGTCCCTGCAGGGTTCGGCCGACCGGGTGGCCGCCGAGGGAGCGGGTGCTCCCTGGCGGCTCTCGGAGCCGCCGATCGTCGTGGTGGCCGCCCCGGAGGACGCGGGCCTCACCGCGACGCCCTCCGGGGAGCCCGCGCGACTGCCCCCCGCGACCGTGGAAGCGCTGGCGGGGGTCCCCGGGGTCGCGGAGACGGAGGTGGAGGCGCCCTTCCCCGCCTACGTGGTGACCGACGAGCGCACGCTGGGGGGCCAGACGCAGCGCTCCTGGGGGCACTCGTGGGCGCTCGCCGAGGCCGAGCCCCTCACGCTCGCCCTAGGGCTGCCGCCCGGGGCGCAGGGGGAGGTGGCGATCGACGCCGGGACCGCGGCCGACGCGGGTGTGGCCCCCGGTGACCGCACCCGGGTTCTCACCCCCGAGGGCACAGCCACCGTGCTCGTCACCGGGATCGTGGACCGCGACACGGCCGGCGGGCAGGACCGGGGCGTCTTCTTCACGCCGGGCGAGGCCGCCGCGCGGGGCGGGGACCCGGTCCTGGCAGCGGTGTGGCCCCGGGAGGGGACGGACCCCTCCCGGCTCGCCGAGGCGATTCGGGAGGAGGTCCCGCAGGTCAGGGTGTTGACCGGGGTCGAGCGGAGCGAGGCGCTCGCACCGGGCCGGACCGGCCGCGAGCTGGCCTCGGGCATGGGGAGGTTCCTGGGCACGGTGTCCGGACTCGTGCTGGCGGTGGCGGCCGTCATGGTCGCCGGCCTGCTCACCACGACGGTGCGCAACCGCGTCCGGGAATTCGCCCTGCTGCGCCTGGCCGGGGCCGGGCCCGGGCTCGTCCGGCGCCTGGTCCTCGGTGAGGCCCTGGTCCTGGGCGCCGTCGCCGCGGTGCTCTCGTGGGTGGCGGGTGCGCTTCTGGCGTTGCTCATGGCCCGGTTCTTCGAGGCCATGGGGGTGCTCCCGCCGGGGTTCGAGCCGGAGGTTGGGCTGCCCGCGCTCGCCGCCGGAACGGTTCTGGCACTGGCCGTGCCGCTGCTGGCCTCCTGGGCGCCCGCGCGTGCGGCGGGGCGGACGGCGCCGGTCGAGGCCATGCGCGCGGCCCAGGTCGCGTCCGCGCCCCTGGCACGGGTGCGGGTCGCTCTGGGCGGGGTGGTCCTGGGCGGGGCTGTGGCGCTGCTCGCCGTGGCATGGGCGGCGGCGGGGAGCCGGGGGGCGGTGGTGGCGGCGCTCGCCGCCTCGATGGTCCTCGTCCTGGCGGCGGCCCTGCTCGCCCCGGTCCTCGTCCGGGGCGTGCTGCGCCTGGCGGGTCCGCTGGCGTCGAGGGGATCGGTGCCCTTCCTGGTGCACAGGGAGGCGTACGCCGACACGCGCCGGGTGGCGGGTGTGATGACGCCGCTCATGGTGACCACCGCCGTCGCCTGCGTGCTGCTGTTCCAGGGGCCGACCACGAGCGAGGCACGCATGCACTCCTACGGGGAGCGCCTCGCCGCCGACCTGGTGGTGTCCGGCTCCGTGGGGGTCGGGCTTCCCGAGACCGCGGCGCAAACAGCCGCCGGGGTTCCCGGGGTGTCCGCCGCAGGAGGGTTCCGGCAGACGGTCACGGCCGGCACCGGCGCTTCCCTGACGACCTACCTCGTCGATCCCGGGACCGTGGCGGACCTCTACCGGATCGACGCGGAACAGGGTGCGTGGGAGGCGTTCGACGCCGGCGGGGTCGCTCTCGACGCCGGGACGGCGGGGCAGGAGGGCTGGCGGGTGGGCGACACCGTCACACTCTCCGGGCCCGACGGGCAGCCGATCCTGGCCCGGGTGGCGGTTCTCTACGAGGCGGGGCTCGACTTCCCCGAGGTCCTGCTCCCCCGGCAGGTGCTCGCCCCCCGGATGCTGGACGCGATGGAGAGCGCCGTCTACGTCACGCTGGACCCCGGGGCCGACCCCGCCGCGGTCGCGCGCCGGCTGGAGGGGGCGATCGACGCCGGGCCCGGAATCCTGGTCACCGACCGGCCCGGCCACCTGGCCGACGTGGCGGCCCAGGGGGAGGGCGACGACTGGATCACCTACCTGATGGTGGCCGTGGTGGCGGGCTTCGCCGGGATCGGCGCGGTCAACACACTCGTCGTCTCCGTGGCGGCGAGGGCGGGGAACTTCTCCCTGCTGCGCCTGGTGGGGGCCTCCAGAGGACAGGTAGCGGGCATGGTCGCCGCCGAGGCGCTGGCGGTGTCGTCGGCGGCGGTGGCCCTGGGGACCGCGGCCGCGCTGGCCGGGCTCGCAGCCTCCGGGTACGCCTTCACCGGTGACACGGTGGTCCTGTCCGTCGCCCCGGGCCGGTACGCCCTCCTCGCCTCGGCGGTCCTGGCGCTGGGCCTGTCGGCGAACCTGGCGCCGGTCGCCGCGGCCCTGCGTGCCCGGCCCCTGCACGTGGTGTCCGCCACCGGATGAGGTACCACCGCCCGGACGCGGCGACCGGGCCGGTCGGGCGCTCCCGGCCGACCCGGCGGGGGCGGGTACGCGCGGGGAGCTCCCGCGCTCCTCCGAGGGCTGCCGCGACCTGTCGGGGACACGTCGGCCGTCCACGGCCGTTGAGCCGCGGAAGGGGCGCGGGCGCCGGTGCGGCCGGGACCGCCCCGGGCGCCCGCGGGCGGTTCAGGGGTTGTCGACGAGCCCGGTGAGCACCCGGCGCACCACCCGCTCGAACAGGGTGTGCGTGTCCTGGGGCGCTTCGGCGCCGGGACCGTCCGCCAGCGCGGCCAGCAGGAGCGGATGCCGTTCCGCGGTCGCCGCGGAGGCCAGGTGGGAGGCGTGCGCCCGTCGGGGGTCGGCGGGCGCGTTCCGGCGCTGGAGCTCGGTGCGGGCGAACAGGGTCACCAGCCCGTTCAGCACCCCGACGGTCTCCAGCCGGGCGGGGGAGGACAGCGGCGCCGGAGCCAGTGCGCGCAGTGCGTACTCCAGGTAGTCCATGCCCCGGGGGCCCAGGGCGGGTTCCGCGGGCAGGTCGAGCAGCCACGGGTGGCGCAGGTGGACCTGCTTGGCGCGGCCGGCGAGGGCGGCCAGGTCCTCGACCGGGTCCCCGCTCAACGGGACGCCGAGGTCGATCTCCGCGGCGGCGGCGTCCGCCATGAGGTCGAGGAGGTCGGCCCGGGTGGACATGTAGCGGTACAGCGAGGCCGGTCCCGTGCCGAGCTGTCCGGCCACCTGGCGCATGGACACCGCCGCGAGGCCGCCCCCGTCCGCCAGCCCGATCGCGGCGGCGGTGATCTGTGCCCGGCTGCGCTCCGGCGCGGGACCGCGTGCACCCCGTTCGGGGCGGTTCCACACGGTCGTCGGTTCCTCGGTCATCGGTCCCCGTTCCACTCCTGTTGCGACGCCCCCTATCCTAATACTGAGAACATTGATCGCAGTATTGTGAGGAGTGGGAGCATGGACCGACGACCGTGGACACCGACCCGGTGGGCACGCAACGGCGACGTCCGACTGGCCTGCGACACGTGGGCCGGCGCGGACGGGGGCGAGCCGCTCCTGCTCGTCATGGGCATGGGCGTCAGCCGGCGGTGGTGGCCGGACGGCCTGTGCCGGATCCTGGCCGAGCACGGCTTCTCGGTCGCCCGCTACGACCACCGCGACGCCGGCGAGTCGACGCACCTGCCGCCGGCGAGGACCCGCCTGCCCGCCACCGCCCTGCTGGGCAGACGCGGCGAGGCCTACACGGCCGAGGACATGGCCGACGACGCCGTCGCCGTGCTCGACGAGCTCGGCTGGGAGGCGGCCCACCTGCTCGGCGTGTCCCTCGGCGGCGCCGTGGCGCAACGCGTCGCGATCCGCCACCCGGGCCGTGTCCGCACCCTGACCTCGATGTCGGCGGTCCCCGCGGACGCGGCGGGGCTGGGCGTCCTGCGCTACATCCGCGTCCCCGCCGTCGCCAGGCTCAGCCGGATGCACTATCCCGACACCGAGGAGGGCACCGTCCGGGCCGGCCTGGCCATCGCCCGGTTCTGCGCCTCACCCGCCCGGCCCTTCGACGAGCGGGAGGAGCGGGCGAAGGCCGAACGCCTCGCCGACTCCGGCACCCGCGACACCCGGGCGCAGAGCCGTCAGATCGGAGCCCAGTGGCACGGCCCGGCGATCAGCACGATCACGGCCCCCACACTGGTGCTGCACGGCCGGGACGACCCCCTGATCCGGCCGAACGCCGCCGCCGCGATCGCCTCCCGCGTCCCCGGCGCGCGCCTGGTCGCCCTGCCGGGCGTCGGCCACGACATCCCCGCACCGGTGTGGCGCACCGTCGCCGCCGAGGTGCGCGCACTCGCCGACGGCTCACCGGATCGGCCGCACCGGGGCTGATCACATCGCGGTCCCGGCCCGGAACGGGGGAGTGGAGGCCGTGGGACCGGAGCGTCGGCGACCGGTCTCACGCGGAAGCGGTGACGCCTCCGGCGCCGACCCCTGGTGAGGGTCGGTGCCGGAGGCCGGTGACCGCCGATCCGGTGTGCCCGGTCAGAAGCGGTCGACCAGGAGCCGCCCGTCGGCGGCGCGCTGGCCCGCCAGGCCGCCGCCGTAGTTGGCCTCGAC
The DNA here is from genome assembly GCF_053616335.1 of Nocardiopsis sp. NPDC055824. Lineage (NCBI taxonomy): Bacteria > Bacillati > Actinomycetota > Actinomycetes > Streptosporangiales > Nocardiopsidaceae > Nocardiopsis > Nocardiopsis sp. NPDC055824. The sequence goes on along the minus strand of NZ_JBSHDN010000002.1, from coordinate 105,816 downwards.
CCGCGCGCGCTCGGAGGCGTTGGGGGCGCGGACGGTGCAGTTCACCCCGCCGGTGGAGCCCGACATCAGCGAGGAGCACGGGCCGGGCTTGACGTCGGGCAGGCCCAGGCTGTGGCCGAGCTCGTGCGCGGCGATGCGCACCGCGTCGTAGCCCTGGGCGGTGCCCTGGCGGCCCATCCAGACGGTGACCTGCCCGCCCGGGCGCACCGGGCCCAGGTGGGCGCGGGGCCAGCCGTCGTCGGCGATGATGCGGATCTCGGCCCGCCGCCCGGCGGGGGCCGGCTCCAGGCGGACGTTGTTGACGCTGGAGTTCCACACGCCCACGGCCGAGGCGACGGCGGAGGCGTACTCCGCGGACTGGCTCGCGTCGTAGTACAGGGTGGTCTGGCGCAGGGGCTGGACCTGGTCCGCGGGTTCCGCGGAGGCCGGTACGGCGCCCACCAGCGTCAGCGCCAGGGCGCTCAGCGCGATGAGGAGGGGTGTGAGGATGCGTCTCAGCATGGGGGTCTCCCTGGGGTGAGGGTGCTGATCTCTCTGGTGACCCGGTGAGGTCGCCCTGATGCTATGTGTAGTGCCGTGTCGCCACAAGACGGGCAGAACGTCTGTTTGCGGCGCGGTGTACCGGCGGCGAGGGCCGGGGAGGGAGAGCCGGTTCCGCCCCGGCGGGCGGCTTCGCGGGGCGGGGCCCTGCCCGGGCGGAGCCGGGGTCGCGTCGACCACGGCCCGACCCCCGGCCGGACCGGCGCCGAGAAGGTCGAACCGGCAGTGGCGGGGGAACGCGTCGTCGCCCCCTCGGGAAGTCCTGACGACGGCGCGGCACCGTCGCGGGACACGGGCGGAGGGTCCGAAGGCGGTCCGCGGGCGCCTCCTCGGTCGTCACGCAGTGGAGTACAGGCTGGTGGCAGAGGCACTGTAACCTACGGTCATGAAATTGAAAATCATTATCAGAACCGTAGGAGTCGCATCGACTCTCGCCCTGGCCGGCTGCGCGACGGCGGCCGTCCCCGAAACCGACTCCACGGCGGCAGCGGGCGGGGGAGCGACCCCCTACCCCCTCAGCGTCGAGAACTGCGACACCGAGGTGACCGTCGAGCAGGCTCCCGAGCGCGCGGTCTCGCTGAACCAGTCGGCCACCGAGATCATGATCCGGCTCGGCCTCGCCGATCGCATGGCAGGCACCTCGTACGAGACCGACCCCGTCCCGAGCGACATCGCCGACGCCTACGAGGGCATCCCCCTGCTCACGGACGGCCTGCTCAAGCACGAGACCCTGCTGGAGGCGCAGCCCGACTTCGTCTACTCGTCGTTCGCCTCGTTCCTCACCGCAGAGAACGCCGGTGAGCGCGCCGAACTCCACGAACTCGGCGTCCCGACCTACCTCAGCGAGTTCGACTGCACCTACCACGAGGCCGTCGAGGGCGGCGCGACCTTCGAGATGCTGTTCGACGAGATCGAGACCATTGCCGAGGTCTTCGACGTGCCCGACGCCGGCGAAGAGCTCGTCGCCGAGCAGCAGGCCGTGGTCGACGAGGGACTCGAGATCGCCGAACAGATCGAGGGCACGCCGAGCCTGGTCTGGTTCTACTCGACCGCGTCGTCCTCTTCCACCCCCTCGGTCGCGGGGCCCGGCGGGCTCCCGCAGACCGTGACCGAGATGCTCGGCGCCGAGAACGCCTTCAGCGACGCCTCGACCAAATGGCCGGAGGTCAGCTGGGACGAGGTCGCCGCGCGCAACCCCGACGTGCTCGTGCTCGCCGACCTGAGCCGCGGATACCCCGGCGACACGGCCGAGGAGAAGATCGAGTTCCTCAAGAACGACCCGCTGACCTCGACCATGGACGCCGTCGTCAACGACCGCTTCATCGTCGTGCCCGGACAGCACATGGACCCGTCGGTCCACAGCGTGCAGGCCGTCCCGACCGTCGCGCAGGGCCTCATCGACATGGAGATCGAGTAATGACGAACACGAACGCCCTCGACCGGCTCATCCGCGCCTGGGACGACCAGCAGGCGGCGTACATCACCCACCGCGAGCAGAGGTTCGAGATCATGCTCGACGTCATCACGCGGATGTGCGCCTCCTCGGACGAGTTCGAGACCGACGGAACCGGCATGACCGTCCTCGATCTGGCGTGCGGCCCCGGCAGTCTCTCGCAGCGCGTCCTCGACCGGTTCCCGGGCGCCCGGGTGATCGGAGTCGACTACGACCCGGTGCTGCTCGCGATCGCGGGCTCCTGGCTCGGCCGACGCCACGGTTCACGCTTCACGCCCCTCGACGTCGATCTGGCAGCGCCCGGCTGGAGGGCTCAGCTCCCCGACGGGCCCGTGCACGTCGCCGTCTCGTCGACCGCGCTCCACTGGCTGGAGCCGGCGCAGCTCGTCGCCGTCTACGACGCCCTGGGGACCCTGCTCCCCGCCGACGGCGTCTTCATGAACGCCGACCACCTGCGCTACGACCCGCGCTCGCAGCCCTTCCTCACCGAGGCGGCGGCCGCCGACGACGAACGCACCCAGCACGACGCGCACGCGCAGGGCGTGCAGACCTGGGACGAGTGGTGGGCGGACGCCGTCGCGGACGACGCGTTCGGACAGCACCACGCCGAGCGCGAGCGCCGCTTCGCCGACCGCCCGCCCACACCGCACGCGCCGCTCGAGCTGCACCTGCAAGCGCTCGGCACCGCCGGCTTCGCCGAAACCGGTGTCATCTGGCGGTACTACGACGATGTCGTGGTGTTCGCGCGAAGATGACGAAACTCACCGATCCCTCACAGACCGGCTCGCGCGACACGGGCGCGCTTCCCGGAGCCGATCCCCTGGCGGCGCGAGCGACGGCAGGCGATGCCGTGGTCTCCCCGACACGTGCACCGGGCAGGCTGCGCTCGTCCCTCATCGTCGGCGCCTTCATCGTCGCGTTGTGCGCGTCGATCATCGTCGCGACCTTCGTCGGCACGGCGGACATCGGGGCGCTCGACGTGCTCGGGATCATCCTGCGCAACATCGGGCTGGGCGCCCTCGCCCCCGTTGCGCCGGCGCCGCCGCTCATCGACGCCCTCGTCTGGGAGTCGCGTCTGCCACGTGTGCTCCTCGCCGCCGTGGTCGGGCTCGGACTCTCGGTCTCGGGCGCGGTGCTGCAGTCGGTCACCCGCAACCCGCTCGCCGAACCGTACTTGCTCGGGGTCTCCTCCGGGGCGTCCACCGGGGCGGTCTCGGTCATGATCCTCGGGCTCGGCTCGGGCGCGGTGACCCTCTCGACGGGCGCTTTCGCCGGCGCGCTGGTCGCCTTCGCGATCGTGCTGTTCCTCATCGGGGGCGGACGCGTCTCGAACCCCGCCCGCGTGGTGCTCACCGGTGTGCTCGTGTCGCAGTTCTTCTCGGCGATCACCTCGCTCGTGCTGATGCTCGACGGCGACGCGGACGCCACCCGGGGCTTCACCTACTGGCTGCTCGGCTCACTCGGGGGTGCGCGCTGGGAGCCGCTGATCGTGGCGTCCGCCGTCATCGTGCTCGGAGCCGTCGGCTGCCTGTTCCTCGCGCCGGCCCTGGACGCGTTCACCTTCGGCTGGGACACCGCTTCCTCGCTCGGGATCAACGTGACCCTGGCACGGGTGACGCTCATGGTCCTCACCGCGCTCATCACGGCGGCGGCCGTCGCGGCGTCCGGGGCGATCGGGTTCATCGGGCTGCTCGTGCCGCACATCGTGCGTCTGCTCGCCGGGCCCACGCATCGCCTACTGCTTCCCCTCTCGGGGCTCGGCGGAGCGATCTTCCTGGTGTGGGTCGACACCTTCGCCCGCTCGGCGTTCTCGCCGCACGACATCCCGGTGGGGGTGATCACGGCGCTGCTCGGTGCGCCGATGTTCGCGATCGTTCTGCGCAAGGCGGCTCGGCAATGACGGCACTGGCAGCGAACGACATCACGTGGTCGGTCGACAGGACACGCATCCTCGACGGGGTCTCGATCGAGGTGCGCTCGAACGAGGTGCTCGCCGTGCTCGGGCCCAACGGGGCCGGCAAGACCTCACTGCTGCGCATCCTGGCGGGGCTTCGGCGGCCGGATGCGGGGACGGTCCTCCTGGGCGGGGAACCGGTTCGCTCGTTGTCCCGGCGCGCGGTCGCCCGGCGGATGGCGATCGTCGAACAGTCGCCCGAGGTGCACACCGACATCACCGTCGACGAGGCCGTGGCGCTCGGCAGAACGCCGTACCGCAGCACCTTCGCCGGACTGGACGGCGAGGACCGTGCCGCGATCGAACACGCGCTCTCCCTCACCGGGATGCGCGCGTATCGATCCCGGTCGTGGCGGACGCTCTCCGGCGGTGAACAGCAGCGCGCCCAGCTCGCCCGCGCGCTCGCGCAGCAGCCGGAAGTGATCGTGTTGGACGAGCCCACCAACCACCTCGACGTCCGTTACCAGCTCGAAGTCCTCACCCTGCTCCGCTCGCTCGACATGACGGTGGTGACCGCCCTTCACGACCTCAACCTGGCCGCACGCTACTGCGACCGGGTCGCGGTCCTGCACGACGGTCGGGTCGCGGCGTCCGGGCCGCCCGCCGCTGTGCTGACGCCCGAGCTCATCCGCTCCGTCTATGCGGTCGAAGCCGTCGTCGACACCTCTCCACACACGGGTGCGCCGGTCGTGACCTACCTGGGGGCCGAGACCGGCATGCCCGCGTAGCCGGGTAGCGCCTGTTCGGGGCCGGGCTCCTGCCGAAAGACCACGGAGAGCCGTGGTCGGGGGCGTAGCGGTTCCCGGGGCTGCCCGGACCACGGCCGGGGGAGAGCCGGCGGCTGTCAGGGCTGTTGCCCGTGGCCGATCCGGCTCTCTCCCCATCTGCCACAAGCGCCCGGCCGAGCATGCCGATGGCTTTCGGGACGAGTTCCCGGGTGAGGACCGGGACCTTCGGGTACGCGGGAAGCACCGTCGGCGGGCCCCCCCCGGGGGGGGGCCGCGGCCCCCCCGGGGGCCCCCCCCGGCGGGGGGGGCGGCGGGGGGCCCCCCCCACGGGTCCGCCGCGGAGGCGGACCGGCGGGTGCGCCCGACCCGGACGGGTCGCTCAGGGGCGCGAAGCCCCGGTGAGGGTGCAGTCCGGCTGCGCCAGGTCCAGCTCCGACCCGGTGGTCAGGCAGTCCGTGACCATGTGCACCTGCTGGCCGTAGGCGCGGCCCTGCCCGAAGGTGACGTTCCCGTCCCCGTCCACCTCACAGGGGTTGTCGTCGGTGCACTCCTCGCCGTCCCGGTTGTGGGTGTTGTGGACCCCCACCACCGTGGAGCCGTCGGGGGCCAGCAGCGCCGAACCGGACATGCCCGGAAAGACATCGCAGCCCCCGCCCGAGGCGTAGCGGATCGCGTCGTCCTGCTCGTAGCCGCCCTCGCGCAGGTGCGGGACCACGGCTTCGGCCGAGCACCCCAGACGGGTGTAGGGGACGAGCATGCTGAGCGGATCGCCCGAGCGCACGGGTTCGGAGGCCAGTTCGAGGACCTTGGCCCCCTCCGACTCCAGCTGCCCGTAGGTCGTGTCCAGGCGGTAGAGGGCGACGTCGGTGCCGGTCATCGTCGCGTACACCAGGCGCTCCAGCCGGGCGGTGGCCTGCGGGTAGCCCCGGGGGTCGCCGATGTGCACCTCGCCGTCGGCCGGGCGGTCGACCAGCGCGCTTCCCGGGGCGGGCCGCTCCTCCTGCACGCAGTGGCCGTTGGTCAGCATGAGCGCGGGGTCCTCCGGGAGCGAGGAGGCGGTGCGCACCACCGAGCCCGCGCAGCCGCCCAGGTACGCCGCCCCCTCCACGTCCGGGATCTCGTCGTCGGCGGGCACGTCGGTGCCGTCGACGATGCCGTCGATCCACGCGGTGTGCAGGGTGGCGTCGGTGAACCAGACCGGGGCGTCGTTCCCGCTCGGGCCGCTGACCACGCCGGCCACGGCCCACTCACCGTCCTCGCGGACCAGCGCGGGCCCGCCCGAGTCCATGTTGGCCGCGTTGACGCTGCCGTCGCGGCTGCCGATGCACAGTTCGTCGGTGCGGTCCGTGATCCCGCACGCCGAGGCCGGCTGGACCACGGTGTCGGCCTCGTGCAACCGGTTCGGGTAGCACGCCGGGTCGTCGCTGTCGTCGCAGGTCATGCCCCAGCCCAGGAGTCTGGCCGGTGAGCCCTCCGCCGGGGTGCTCCGGGCGATCCGCACGGGTTCGGCCTCGACCGGGGCCGCCAGGTGCATCAGCGCCAGGTCCCTGCCCCAGAAGCCGCCCTCGTCGTTGCTGGTCGCCAGCCGGTAGTAGTGGTCGACCTCGGCCACCTCGCCCCCGGAGGTGCTGTCCAGCGACCCGATCCGGACCTTCCAGCCCTGGGGGACGCCCACCTTCGCGTTGGTCGGGTTCTTGCCGGCGCAGTGGCTGGCGGTCAGCACCCACTGGGGGGCCAGGAGCAGGACGCCGCATCCGTGGCCGTCCTCGCGCGGGGGAGCGGGATACGAGGGTTGGAACGAGCCCATGAAGGAGTAGGCGCGGGTGGACTCGGTGCCGCCCACGATCGCCTGCGCCGGGACCGCGGTGAACAGGGGTACGGCGAGCGCGCACAGGGCGCCGAGCAGGAGGAGTTGTCTACGCATGCGCCGGACCGTACTCGGCCCCGTGTTGCGCAAATGTGTGGTGCCGCGCCGCAGCGGAGGCGTCCGCCGGAGGCGCTCCGGCCCCCGGCCCGAACCTCGCGGCCGGGGCGGCGGCTCAGGTGTGCGCAGCCGTGGCCCGGAGGCCGGCGAGCACCACGCCGACGATGCGCTCCGCGTCCGCGCGGGTGAACGTGCGCATGCCGCGGTTGACGATGAGGTGCACCGGGCCGGAGATCATCTCGCCGAGGAAGGAGCTCTCGACCGGGGGGAGCTCGCCCCGCTCCACGGCGGTGTCCACCCGCCGCTGCATGGCGGCCACGCGCTGGTCGAGGATCCTGGTCAGCGCCTGGACGGTGGGGCCCTGGCGGGCGGGTTGGACGGCCTGTTCGAGGGTCCGGCCGAACGGCGTCTCCAGACCGCCGGCGAGGGCCTCCAGGAAGTCCACCAGGTCCCGGTGGATGTCGCCGGTGTCGGCGACCGAGGCGAGGTCCTCGGCGTAGCGCAGCAGGGCTTCGACCACCAGCTCCTCGCGGTCGGGCCAGTTGCGGTAGACGCTGGTCTTGTGCACGCCGGCGAACTCGGCGACCTCCTCGTAGCGGAAGCCCGTGATGCCGTCGCGCGCCACGAGCTCGGCGGTCGCGGCGAGGATCTGCGCCCTCACCCGTGCGTTGCGGCCACCGGGGCGCCGTGCGGTCGGTCGGACGGTGTTTCCCTCGGCCATCGCCGCGCCCACCTCCTGGTCCTCTGCTCGGGTGCCGATTGTCGCCCGGCGCGGCGTTGCGGTGCAAGCCGGTCGTCGGTAAGCTCTCTAAAAGCAACTGATTGTTTCTTTAGTGTCGGCGGGCTGCCGTGGCAGCGGCCCGGACGACGACCGCCCTGCTCCGCGGTTCGCACACCCACCCCAGCGAAACCTGGAGCGCACACGTGAACATCCTCGTCTCCGGAGCCGGTGTCGCAGGGCTCGCCTGCGCCCTCGGACTCGGCGCCCGCGGCCACGACGTCACCCTCGTCGAGTACGCCCACCACCTCCGGCTCACAGGAACACCCGTCGACATCCGCGGTGACGCGATCGAGGCCGCGGAGAGGATGGGACTGCTCGCCACGATCCGGAAGCAGCGGATCCGGATGTCCGAGCTCGCCCAGTTCGTCGACAGCGCGGGCGAGCCGGTGGCCCCGCTCCCGCTGGCGCAGATCAACGACTCCGACGACGACATCGAACTCCTCCGCGAGGACCTCGTGCGCATCCTCGCCGACGCGCTCCCGGACACCGCGGCGATCCGCTTCGGCGACTCGATCCAGGCGCTGAACGACGACGGAAGCGGCGTCGACGTGCGTTTCGCCTCGGGCCGCACCGGCCGGTACGACCTGGTGCTCGGCGCCGACGGCCAGCACTCCGCCGTCCGCAGGCTCGTGTTCGGACCCGAGAAGGACCACCTGCGGCACCTCGGCGTCTACTTCGCCCTCGCCGACCTCCCCGCCGAGGCCCACACCGGGGGCATCAACCCGATCCACAACGTCCCCGGCCGGATGGCGGGCATCTTCCGGTACAAGGGCAGGGCCGTCGCGGTCTTCCAGTTCCGCTCGGACCCGATCGACCACGACCACCGCGACCCGGACGCCCAGAAGAAGATCCTCCTCGACGCCTTCGCCGGCCACCGGTCGTGGCGGATCCCGGAACTGCTCGACGCCGCCCGCGCCGACCCCGGTTTCTACCTCACCTCCGCGAGCCAGATCCACCTGCCCTCCTGGCACCGCGGCCGCGTCGCCCTCGTCGGGGACGCCGGGTACAGCCCCGCCTACCTGTCCGGCCGGGGCACCTCGCTCGCGCTCACCGGCGCCCGCTTCCTCGCCGAGGAACTCGAACGGAGCGGCGGCGACCACACCGCCGCGTTCGCCCGGTACGAGGCCCGGCAGCGCCCCTACGTCACCTTCGCCCAGGGCCGCGTCCACAGCGGCCGCGACCGCATGCTGCCCGCCACCTGGGAAGACATCGCAGCCCGCAACGAGGCGCTGCGCGCCTCCGGCGCCGGCGCCCCCTGAAACCGGCGCGGGACGACCGGCGCCCGGGGGCACCGCTCCCGGACCGGCCCCGCCGCCCGCGCCTCGTGCCCTCCGCCGGGCCCCCGCCCCCATGCACTGGAGAGAACCCACAGTGAAAGACACGCCGGCAACGCCCGCCCCGGGCGCCCAGGAGCACCGCTGGAGCAAGCGGCTCCTCCTCTGGGCGGCCGTCCTCACCCTCGCCAACGTCCTGGCAGACGTGGCCATCGGCTCGCCCATGATGGTCCTGCCCCAGCTGCTGGCCCACTTCGACACCGACCAGGCCGCATGGCTGAACGCGAGCGCGATGCTGGCCGGCGCCATCTGGTCGCCGCTGCTCGCGAAGAGCTCCGACATCTTCGGGCAGCGCCGGGTACTCGTCGCCACCCTGCTCCTGGCCTGCGCGGGAGCGCTGGTCTGCCTCGCCGCCCCCAACGTGTGGGTCTTCCTGGCGGGGCGCTTCCTCCAAGGCGCCGCCTTCGCAGCCGTCTTCATCACGGTGGCCCTCGTCCGCCAGATCTGCACCCCGGGTGTGGCGATGGCCGTGGTCGGGATCGTGACGTCCGGCTCCGCGGTCGTCGGCATCGCCGAGCCGTTCCTGATGCAGCCGGTCATCGAGGTGTTCGGCCACCGCAGCGTGTTCGTCGCGGCGGCGCTGCTCGCCGCGGCGGCCGCGCTCTGCGTGCGCTCCTTCATCCCGGAGTCGCCGATCCGCGGCACCGGCCGGATCGACGTGGGCGGGGCGCTCCTTCTCGGCGGCGGCCTCGGCGCGGTACTCGCCTACATCAGCCTCGGAAGTGACCTCGGATGGCTGTCCGGGGGCACGGTCGCGCTGCTGGCGGCCGGAACCGCCGCGCTGACCGGCTGGGCGTTCCTCGCACTGCGGGTCGAGGAGCCCGTCATCGACATCCGTGCCCTCAGCCGCCCGATCCTGCTCACGCTGCTGGCCCTGGTCCTGGCGGCGGGATCCTTCCGCAGCATGCTCCAGCTGACGGGGATCATCGCCCAGGTGCCCCCCGACCTGGGGCTCGGTTACGGGCTGGGCCACGGGGAGGCGGTCGCCGTGCTGCTCGCCGCGCCCAACCTCGGCATCGTCGTCGGCGGCACGTGCGCCGGATGGATCGCGGGGCGGTTCGGCCCCGCACTGCCCCTCCTCGGCGGCATCGCCGTCGGGGCGGTGGCGACCTTCGCGATGCTGGCGGGGGTGTCGGTGCTCCCGGTCGCGATCGCCTGCGGAGCCATGGTCGGCATGGCCGCCGGCGCGATCGGCGCCTCCGGCTACAACCTGGCGACCGGCATCGAGGCGCCCGAGCGGCAGGGCACGGTCGCCGGACTGGTGTCGGTCGTGCTCGCCCTCGGCTCGGTCGTCTTCAACTTCGCCGGGGGAGAGGTGCTCAAGGCGACCCAGATCGCCGGGACCTCGGCCGACGGCGCCCCGGTGAGCACGGCGGCCGGCGTGTACCTCTACGTCGCCGTGGCGGGGGTGCTCTTCGTCCTCGCCGCGGTGCCCGCGACCATGCTGGTACGCGACCGGACCGCAGCGCCGGCCGCGCCCGAGGGGGCGGAGGGTTCGGGTTCTCCCGCGGTCGGCCGGTAGCCCGGGGGCGGAGCGGCACGGCCCGTCGCCGCTGCTGGCAGAACCTTCGTGGCGGACGGCCGGGCCGTCCCGCGCTCCCCCGTCGACGCTCGGCCGACATCACGCATACAGGCCCATCAGCTCAGGAACGGGTTGGAAGACAATGGCGGGATTCGCCGAAAGGCTTCTTGGCATGGCCGGCATCGGTCCACCCTTCTCGTTCGACGAGGACGAGTGGGGTGCGGTCGAGCGCCATGTCGGATCCCCTCTGCCACAGGACTGCAAGATGATCTCGTCCGCACGTGAAAACCTCAGGACCGGCGCTGTCTCCCTCGTGCCGGGAACTTGAACGAACTCTGGCCTGAGCGCGGTCCCGTGTGGCGGGGAGGTATGCGTGAAGCGGTCACCACTACGCGAGAGAACTCCGCCCGTATTCGGTGACCTCGAATGCGAGAACCGTGAGCTACCCGGTCAGGGCCGACGAGATTCTCAGGACCGTGTCGGCCCTCCTCGCGTCAGTGCCACCTCCCACCAGCTCATCAGAGCCGTTCCGGAGCCGGGCCCGGCAACGGAGAAGCACCCTGGGGCCGCAGCCCGTCGAAGAGGATGGTGAGGTGACGCCGCCATGAATCTGGAGTTTGTTCCGTCCGGAGACCGACCGTGTGGACGAGAGCGCAGAGAATCAATAGGATATCGGACCCGGTGACGTCAGAACGGATTCCACCGGCTTCCTGGGCTCGGTCGACCAAAGCATTGGTTCTCGCATGCAGCTGATTCCGACACTCGGTCACTGTTGAATCTCCTTCGGTGACCGCCTGCAAGAACACAAGATCCTGGTGCTGCAACTGTTCTGCCGCCACAGTCAGGAACTCCAGCAACGCACCCGTGGGATCAGCGGATTCCAGCAGATTTCCCGCGACGGCGCTGAGCGAGACGAAATGACCGCCGACGACCACGGCGACCAGTTCCTCCTTCGTGGCGAAGTGTCGAAAGACGGTCCCCTTCGCCACGCCCGCACGGCGAGCGATATCCGCGATCGAGGCATCCATGCCCCGCTTGGCGAACTCCTCCTCTGCGGCAGCGAGGAGTAGTTCTCGGTTTCGCGCCGCGTCTGAGCGCAGTGAACGGGCAGACAGGGTCATGCACGCCATCCTAACAAGTTGACCAGGCGGTCATCTTGTGGTCCACTGTCGGCTTAAGATGACCGATCGGTCATGTTCTTCCTCGCCGGGCAGCCCCGCAAGCCCAGATCGGACAAGGACCCCATGCAGCTACAAGGATCCACAGCCCTCGTCACCGGCACCAACAGCGGGCTGGGTCGCCACTTCGCCATCGAGCTCCTGCGTCGCGGGGCGAAGGTCTATGCCACGGCCCGCCGCCCGGAGCTTGTCGATATCCCCGGTGCCGAGGTGCTCTATACCGACATCACCGACCAAACGTCCGTCGAAGCCGCCGCCGCGGTCGCCACCGACGTCGACCTGCTGATCAACAACGGTGCCTACACGGGGATCGGAAACCTTGTCAGCGGAGACCTCGATGTAGTCCGGCAGCTCATGGAATCGCACTACTTCGGCACACTTTCCATGATCCGAGCGTTCGCCCCCGTGCTGGCCGGCAATGGTGGCGGTGCCATCCTCAACGTCCTGTCAGCGGTGGCTTGGACCACCGTCGAGAGCAACACCGCCCTCGCCGCCGCCAAATCCGCGCAGTGGGGACTTACCAACGGTGTGCGGGTGGAGTTGGCGCCCCAAGGGACCCTGGTGGCCGCCTTCGTCCCCGGGCTCGTGGCCAGCGAAACCCTGAAAGAAGCCATGAAGGCTTCCGGGTTCGCTCTCCCCGAGGATCCGATGATCGAACCGGACTACCTCGTTCGACTGGCACTGGACGGAATCGAGGCAGGGGAGGTCGAGATCCTTGACCGCTTCGGAGCCGCAGCGAAGGCAACCCTCTCGGGCCCTCCGCGCACCTTCGACCTGACAGCGCTGGCATAGCTATGGCATAGGTATAACCCCCTGGGTGTCGCGACGGGAACACCGGAGTGCGAGGTCCTGCCCGCCCATTTTCGCGGACGGCCGCTGTTCGGTGAGGAACGGGGCCGGTGAGGTGTGGTCGGATGGACTGTGCCGGGTGCCCGGAGCGGGGTGTTCCGTGGTACGTCGAGGGGATTTCATGAACCATCTGCAGTGGATGAAGGACAGATTTCCCGGGGCCGAGTCAGGGGAAGGCCCTGCTGACTGGAACGCCTTGGAATCGGAATCCGGGATCTCCTTTCCCGAGGACTACAAGGCTCTGCACGATCATTTCGGACCCTTCGCCCTGGATGACGGCTTCGCTGTCCTGGGTCCTGCCGCCATCGCGCGGGTCCGTGCGGGGGACCGGGAGGATCTGGGGCGGGCGACCGGGGGGAAGGCCGGTTTCTTCAGCGGCAGCGGGGTCGGGTTCACCCGCCTGGAGATCGAGGGTGAGTTCATCTACTTCGACGACCTGCTGAGATTCGGAACGACCGACGTGGCCTACAGCCTGTATTGGCACACCTCCTCGGACGACCCTCGGAAGTGGGGGATCGTGGTGGGAGATGCAAGCCGGTGGTACGTGTTCGACACGGGGATCACCGAATTCCTCGTCTCCATGCTCTCGAGGAACCTGTCCTGTCCTCCGCTGGTCCAGGACGACTGGCCCGATGAGAACACGGAGCTCTCTCCTCTCCGGTGACGCGTGGACCCCGGGGGCTCGGCGGGCGGGTGGAGCCCGCGAACCGGGGAGCACCGGGACCGGGCGGTGCGGGGCGTCCGGCCGAGAGCGGCGAAGCCGGGCACGGGCGTCGCCGCCGGACGAACGGGCGCGACCACCCCCGAGAGGACGGCTGCGGGGGTGGTCGCGGGTCGGTGTGGGCACGTCCGCGTCGAACGGTCGTCGGGGGCGGGTCCGGTCTCCCAGGCTGTCGGCCGTCGTGCCGAACCCGTCGGGACGGCCTCGTCACACGCGATGGAGGGCGCCGGTCTCCCCTCGGCCGATCAGCTTGTCGAGGGTGATCGGCAGGTCGCGGACCCGGATGCCGGTGGCGTTGAAGACCGCGTTCCCGACCGCGGCGGCGCTGCCCACGGTGCCGAGCTCGCCGAGACCGCGAGCCCCTGTGGCACTGAAGGCGGTGTCGGAGTAGTCGAGCCACGTCACGTCGATCGGTGGGACGTCGGCGTTCACGGCCACCAGGTAGTCGCCCAGGTTCCCCGCGGCGAAGCGCCCGCTCTCCTCCACCGGGTTCGCCTCCAGCAGAGCGCCGCCGATGCCGAAGACGACGGCGCCGACGAACTGGCTGCGCGCCGTGCGGGCGCTGAGCACCCGCCCGACGTCGAAGGCGCTCGTGAACCGGCTGACCCGGGGCTCGCCGGTGAAGCGGTTGACCCGTACTTCGCAGAAGTGCGCGCCGAAGCCGTGCGCTGCGAGCCGCGCGGCGGAGGGCTCGGCCACCGGTGTCGTGGCCTCGACCGCGGGCAGCCGGGCCATCCCGAGCAGCTCGGCGAACGAGGCCGAGTCCGCGCCCGCCTCGACCCGCCCCTCCCGGTAGGTCAGGGCGGACGGGTCGAGCCCTCGGAAGGGCGACCCCTCCGTCCGGACGGCCAGGTCCAGCAGGGCGGCGATCAGTACCCGCGAGGTCGACTGGATCGCCGGGGCCAGGGCGCCGGCGGCGCGGGAACCGGCCGCGGGGGCGCTCGCGGGCAGGGCGGAGTCGCCCAGCTCGGCCGTCACCCGTTCGATCGGCACACCGAGCGCGTCGGAGGCGACGATCGAGGCCACCGTGTACGTTCCGGTCCCGATGTCGGGCGTCGAGGCCGACACCACGACGGTTCCGGAGTCGCGCAGCTGCATCCGCACCGGCCACGGTTCCGCGTGCGCGGGGTAGACCGCGCTCGCCATGCCGACGCCGATCAGCCAGTCGCCATCGACGCGGGAGCCGGGGACCGGGTCCCGGTCCTCCCAGCCGAAGCGTTCCGCCCCGATGCGGTAGCACTCGTCGAGGCGCTTGCTCGTCCACGCCTGCCCGCTGCTGGGCACGGTCGTCGTGTAGTTGCGCAGCCTCAGCTCGAGCGGGTCCATGTCCAGGGCGACGGCGAGCTCGTCCATCGCGGTCTCGAGCGCGAACGCGCCCGGCGCCTCGTTCGGTGCCCGCATCGCCCACGTGGGCGGGGTGTCCATGGTGACCAGCCGCTGGTCGATCGCCAGGTTGCGGGTGCGGTAGAGGACGCCGGTCGTCTCCGTCGCGGGGATCTCGGGCCAGCCGCCGACAGCGGGCAACTCGGCGGCGCTCTCGTGGGACACCGCGTTGAGCGTGCCGTCCCGGTCGGCGCCGAGCCGGACCCGCTGGGTCATCATCGGCCGGTGCCCGGACAGCACGATGCTCTGCTCCCGGGTGAGGGCGAGCCGGACGGGGCGGGCGAGCTCCCGGGCCGCCACCGCGGCGAGCGCGGCCTCGCTCCAGACCGGCACCCGGCTCCCGAAGCCCCCGCCGACGAAGGGGCTGACCACCCGGACCCGGTCCGGGGGGATCCCGATGCGGGTCGCGAGCAGCATGGCGTACATCTGGGGTGCCTGAGAACCCGAGTAGACGGTGAGGTCGTCGCCCTGCCACACCGCCGTGATGCCGTGCGGTTCCATCGCGACATGGCTCTGCGCCTCCTGTTCCACGGTCGTCTCCACCACGACCGCGCTCGCCCGGAGCGCGTCGTCGATCGTGTCGACGCCCGGCGCGAGCAGGGTCGGGTCGGGCGACGGACCGTCCGGCGACATGCCGGGCGAGGGCAGGCCCGGAAGCCCTGCGGAGAGGGAGGTCCGGGCCGGCGCTTCCTCGTACTCGACGGTGACCCGTGCGGCCGCGTCCCGGGCCTGTTCCGCGGTCTCCGCCACCACCAGGCCGATGATCTGCCCGCGGAAGCGCACCTCCCGGTCCTGCAGCGGCGCGTAGTTCTCGCCGAAGCCGGGCACGGCGTGGATCGGCAGCGGAGCGAGCGGGGTGTAGACCGCGATCACGCCCGGTTGTCTCCGGGCCTCGTCGACGTGCATCGCCCGGACACGGCCGCGGGCGATCGCGCTCACCACGACGTGGGCGGCGGCGGCGCGGTCGACGGGGTGGTCGGCCGTGTAGCGCGCGGCGCCGGTCACCTTGAGCCGACCGTCGACGCGGGCGACGTCACTTCCGATCGGGGTGCTCACGACCGGCCTCCCAGGGCGACGAGGGCGCGCACGAGCGTGCGGCGGAGCAGGGCCGGCTTGAACATGTTGTGGGGGAGCGTGCGGGCGTCCTCGCCCGCCGGTGCGGCGGCCGCCTCGTACGTCGCGAGGGCGGCCGGCCTGCCGACGAGCGCCCGTTCCACCGCCTCCAGCCGCCAGGGGCGGGTGCCCACCCCGCCGGCGGCGACGCGTGCGTCGCGGATCGTGCCGCGGTCGAGGTCGAGGTCGAGCGCGACGGCGACGGACGCCAGGGCGAACTCGTACGACCGGCGGTCCCGGATCTTGAGGTAGGCCGACCTGGACGCCCACGGCAGCGGCGGCACGGTCAGCCCGGTGAGCAGCTCGCCGGCCCGCAGCTCGTTCTCGACCTGCGGGGTGTGGCCGGGCAGCCGGTAGAAGTCCGCCAGCGCGACGGTGCGCTTCTCCCGGAGGCTCTCCAGGTGCACCCGGGCGTCGAGGGCGACGAGTGCCACCGCGACGTCGCTCGGGTGCGTGGCGACGCACGCGTCGCTCGTGCCCAGCACCGCGTGCATCCGGCTGTGACCGGTCAGCGCGGCGCAGCCGCTGCCGGGCTCGCGCTTGTTACAGGCTGTCGTCAGGTCGCGGAAGTAGCCGCACCGCGTGCGCTGCAGCAGGTTGCCGCCCATGCTCGCCATGTTCCTGATCTGGGGTGAGGCGCTGAGCTCGAGTGCCTGGCTGATCATCGGGTACCGGGATCGGACGTCCTGGTGGTCCGCGACGTCGCTCATCCGTTCCAGCGCGCCCACGTGCAGACCGCCGCGATCGACGGTGATACCGCGCAGTGGCAGCCGGTTGATGTCCACCACGCGCGAAGGGGTCATCAGCTCGAGCTTCATCAGGTCCACCAGGGTGGTGCCACCCGCGAGGAAGGCGCTGCCCTCGTGGGCGTCGCCCAGGGCCGCACCGACCGACCGGGGGCGGGTGAAGTCGTAGGGACGCATCAGCCCACCTTCCCGCGAACGGACCTGACGGCGTCCACGATGAACGGGTACGCGCTGCACCGGCAGATGTTGCCCGACATGTGCTCCCGGATCTCCTCGTCCGAGCCGGTCCGTCCCTCCTCGACCAGGGACACCGCCGACATGATCTGTCCGGGGGTGCAGAAACCGCACTGGAAGCCGTCGTGGTCGATGAAGGCCTGCTGCACGGGGTGCAGCTCGTCGCCGTCGGCCAGACCCTCGATCGACGTGACCCGGGCGCCGTCCAGGGCCGCCGCCAGCGTCAGGCACGACAGCACCCGCCTGCCGTCGACCTGGACGGTGCACGCACCGCACTGGCCGCGGTCGCAGCCCTTCTTGGTGCCGGTCAGCGCGAGCCGGTCGCGCAGGGTGTCGAGCAGGGTCGCCCGCGGGTCGGTCTCCATCCGGACCCGGCTGCCGTTCACCCGCAGGCTCACCTCGACCAGGTTCTCGCCGACGGATTCCACGGTCGCGGTCGGGGCGTTCTCGGCCACGGTCGGCACGGCGCCCGCCGCCGTGGCCGCACCGGCGCTACCGGGGGACTGCCGGCGGGACGTCCCTGGCCCAGGGCGCGGACGTTCTCGCGATGGATCGGTGGGAGGCATGGCGACTCCTGATGTGTGCGTCCTGACGTGCGGGCCTGTGCGAATACCGGAAAGGCGGGGCGGGGGAACCGCCGGCCGTGCGGGGAGGTGGCGATGGCGTCCATGCTGGCGGCTCGGGGAAACCTCAGCCAGGACTCACCGATCCCCCTTTCGGGGGAACCTTCGCGGGATCGGGCGTCCGACCGTGCGGCGGTACGGGCGATCGCCCCATCGCGGGTGGCCGCGTCCCTGCGAGCCCCCACCGTCATCCGCGTCGCCTCCCGCCTTCTCCATCGCGGAAGCCGCCATCACCTGCCGTGTCCTGTACACCAGCGTGGATGACCGCAGCGGACCGGGAGCAGGGTATTCGAGCGGCGGGCAAGTACATCAAGGGCGGCGCTTCGAATACATCAGGACCGACGCAGGAAACGACTGGCAGAGCTGGTTTTGCGGAAATCTGCCTGGAATTCGTTCCGGAGTCTATATTCGCCGGAATTTTTCAGGCTGCTGAAAACCCCAATCCTCGGGCGGCGGGATCGGAGCCATCGTCCATCTCTGACGGGGAGGAAGGCAGGGGCTGTCGAGCCTTGGCCGTCCTGATATGGGCCTGGTTCTCTCGAAGCTGCGGCGAGGGGCAACGAGGGAACCAGGTAAGCCCGAAAGGGGCTATGGGTGAACCGAGGCGGGCAGCCCGGTCGGCCTCGCGGTGGGTGTCGTACTTCTGGAAACGAGCATTTCCGGGCACGGGCTGCCGGGGTGGCTTCTGGAAACACGCATTGCAGGGGCCGCGCCCCCGGGGGGAGCCCCCCTGGGGGCGCGGGAGGGGTCAGACCCCGAACGCGGCGGGGTAGCCGATGGTGCCGGTCGGGACGGGGCGGGCACCGTCCAGGGCCATGGCCATCATGGCCTCGTCGGGAACCTCGAAGGGCGCCCGGATACCGAAGCGGGAGGCCGGGGTGAAGCCGAACCGCGGGTAGTAGTCGGCATGGCCCAGGACGAGGACGAGGTTCTCGCCCATGGCCCGGGCGGCGCCCAGGGCCGCGCGAATCGCGGCCGAACCGGCCCCGGTGCGCTGGGCGGAGGGCACCACCGCGCACGGGGCCAGGGCGAGGGCGGGCTCGCCGTCGACGTGGCAGCGGCTGAGCAGTGCGTACCCGACCGGAGTGCCCTCAGCGGTCGTGGTGACCATCGACAACCCCTCGATCCACGCCCGGGGGTCGGCGCGCAGGGCGTCGACGATGTCGGCCTCGGCGGCGGCGGGGAAGGCCGCCAGGAGGATGTCGCGGATGGCGGGGATGTCGTCGGTGGCCTCGGGGCGGGTGGTCCAGGTGGTCATGGTTCCGTTCTCGGTGTCGTCGTGGGGGCGGAGCAGGTAGGTGGCGTAGTCGTAGTCGCTGCCGTACCGGCGCCGCATGTCGATCTCTGCCCGGTGCGCGGCCAGTGCCTCCGGCATGCCGGGGTACTGCGGGTCCGCTCGGGTGATGCGCTGGGTGAGGGGCGTGTAGTACTCGTCCCACCAGTCGCTCTCGGGCAGCGGCCAGTGCGCGAGCACCTCATAGCCGGCCGCCCGCGCGGCGGCGGCGTTGGCGGAGTGGGTGCGCAGCGGGTAGGCCGCCGCCCAGTAGGCGCGCGCCGCAGCGGCTGGGTCGGGCCCGGTCCATTCGATCTCGGTGAGGGCCAGGACGCCGTCGGGAGCCAGCAGGCGTCGCCAGGAGCGCAGGGCACGGTCGAAGCCGATGGTGTACACCGACCCCTCGGCCCAGATCAGGTCGAAGCTGTGATCGGGGACGGGCAGCGTGTCCATCGAGCAGTTGAGGACCCTGACCTGCTCGCCCAGGCCCCGGCGGGCCGACTCGGCAGCGAGGCTGTCCAGGAACGGCTGGTGCAGGTCGACCGCGAGCACGCGGGCGCCGGCCTCTTCGGCGAGCAGCAGGGCGGCGCGGCCGGGGCCGCAGCCCGCGTCGAGCACCCGCGGGCGCTCGGGCAAAGGACCGGCCGCCTTGAGCAGGCGGCGCGTGGTGGCGTCCGACCCCGGGCCCTGCCGGGGCAGGTCGTGGTGCAGGGACAGGAGCGCCTGCGTCACCGGGTCGTCGCCGGCGCCCTGGTGGGTGTTGTCGGTGTCCTTCACTGCTGGCGCTCCCGGAACCGGTAGGTGGCACGCAGGTGCCGGGTGATGTCCTTCTTGTCGGCTTCGCGGCCGGCGCGCAACCGCGCGTCGGTGCGGGAGGCGGCGTAGGCGTTCTCCCGGAGCAGCCGGTGGTAGCTGTCCAGACGGCGGTGGGGGATCTCTCCCGCCTCGACGGCTGCCAGCACCGCGCAGCCCGGTTCACTCGTGTGGGAGCAGTCGGCGAACCGGCACTCCTGGGCGAGGTGTTCGATCTCGGCGAAGGTCTGTTCCAGGCCGCCCTGGGCGTCGTGCAGGCCGATCGCCCGCAGGCCGGGGGTGTCCAGCAGCACGCCCCCGCCGGGCAGCGGGAGCAGCTCCCGCCAGGACGTGGTGTGCCGTCCCTTGCCGTCCGCCTCGCGCACGGCGCCGGTGGCCAGCAGGTCCTGGCCCAGCAGCCGGTTGCCCAGGGTGGACTTGCCCGCCCCGGAGGGGCCGAGCAGCACGATGGTGCCGTCGAGGACGGCGGTCAGGACGTCCAGGCCCTGCCCGGTCCGGGCACTGGTGACCAGCACGTCCACACCGGCGGCCACCTGTGACACCTGTTCCTGCACCGAGGGCAGGTCCGCGCACGCGTCTGCCTTGGTCAGGACCACGACCGGTTGTGCGCCGCTTTCCCATGCCAGGGCGAGCATGCGTTCGGTGCGGCCGTGCTTGAGCGGTGCGGCCAGGGAGACCGTCACCACGACGGTGTCGACGTTGGCGGCCAGGAGCTGGCCGTGCGAGGTCCGTGAGGCCGAGGCGCGCACCAGGGTGGTGCGCCGCTCCAGGACCTCGTGCAGGACCGGTGCGGCGCCGGTGAGGGGACGCAGGGCCGCCCAGTCACCGGTGCACGGTGCCGTCAGCGGATCGCTCTGGTCCGCGGCGCCGGGGAGGTCCGCGCGGACGGTTCCGGTGTCGGTGACGGCTTCGCACGAGCCGCGGTCGGCCCGGACGATGCGGGCCGGGATCAGCCCGTCGGCGCGATAGGGGGCGAAGGCGCGCTCGCACGCCTGGTCCCAGCCGTAGTCCGCCAGGGAGTACGGCTGAGCATGATGCGAAAGGGATGGAGACAACGTAGAGACCCTAGAAAAGGGGCCCCGATGAGCACGGAGTACCGCCTCCTGTGAGCCGTCAGGGCTCCGACAGGGGGATCAGCGTCAGGTCAGACCGGGGCCCGGGACGTGAGGATGGTCCAACGGGCGCTGCACAGGGCAGCAGCCTTCACCGCAGACATCAACTCACCTCCCATTTCTGGTCCCGCAGCCGACCGGGTTGTCTCTGCGCCGGTAATGGTAGCACGAAGGCGAGAAGCCCCGGCCTGTCGCGCGGGGACCTGCCTGACCGGGCCATCACACGGGGTCACCGCGAGGCGGAGTCGGTCGACCGAGGAGCTCGGCAGTCGTAGGCCAACCGGTCGCCCGGCCCCGGCCGCAGAACCGCGTAGCTCGTCGCGGGTTGTCTGCGGTCAATCCTGCGGTGCCGCCACAGCGAGGAGACCACGCCCCGCTGACCTGTGCGAAGAGCGCTTGGCGCACGATCCTGCTCTGCTGTTCCCCACGCCCCGACCCGTCCGGCCCCACACTCGAAGGCGTGTGGGGCCGGTGGCGTTCTGGACGTGTGTCCGAGGGGAGTCCGCAGGTCACACCTGTGACCCGCAGAGCGGTTCGGTGCAGCGCAGGGTACTGCGTCTGGGCGTCGAAGTCGGACCCGCTCATGAAGCTGGGCACCGACTCCCCCTGTCCCCACAGCATGTGCGGGCGATCCCGCTCGTCCAGGGCCAGGGCGGTCAGGGCCGGTTCCCCCTCCGCCAGCTCCAGCAGCGGGACCCTCGTTGCAGACCAGGTGGACCCCGGTCTGCCCTCCCGCGACTGCCGAGGGGGCTGGCAACACGGCCGGAAGCTGACCGGTACGGGGGTCACGGCCGGGAGGCCCCGGCCCGGCACGGCCGTGAGGGGAGCGCCTACGGGGCTGTGCCTGTGCCGCGGCCGGGGCGGGGCCGGTTACAGGGGTTCCAGGGCGGCGGAGGTCATCACCGCCGCGAACATGACGCACACCAGGGCCAGGAGCAGCGTGCCCACGATGCGGGTGCCGCGGCGCGTACGGCGCCCCTTCAATACCAGCATCATGTACAGGAACGACACCGGCAGGGCGGCGTAGAGCAGGTACAGGGCGATGGACAGCAGCGGCCCGTCCCAGGGGTGCGCGCCGTTGGCCGTGGCCATGTACGCACCCATGACGAGGACGAAGGCGCCGCCTCCCAGAACGAGGACCCCGAGGACCCAGAGGGGGAACGCGAGCCAGGGGTGACGGTCCAGGAAGGCGGCCGGTTCGGTGTATGCCATGCGCCCAGTCTGGCCAGGGGCGCGGCCACGCACATGAGTAGCCGTACCCGGGTGCCGCGGCCCTCTGCCTCTGCGGAGCCGGGCGTGCGGTCCGCGTGAGGCGACGCGTCTACGCGCCGGGCCCGCGCGGGCACGCAGGCGGTGGCAGAGGCGGCTGTCCCCTGCGGAGCGGCGGGCGTGGTGCCCCGCGTCCGGTCCACCGCGGGCTCAGGAGCAGTTCTCCTCGCACAGCCAGACCGGCTCACCGTCCACGTCGACGCATCCCCGTTCGGTGACCCGCCGGAGCACTTCGGTCAGGCCGGCCGGTCGATGACGTCGTGGAGGTAGCGGACGGCAAGCCGTTCGGCGGTGCGGCGGTGGTCGAGGGCGGCTCCGGTGTCGTCGCGCCAGCGTCGGTAGAGGTCGACCGTGGCGAGGATGGCCCGGCCGGCCTCGTGGGCGTCGTGACCGCAGAGTGTCGCCCGCAGCTCCCGGGCCTCGTCCGGTGCGACGGATTCGAGGTGGCGGACGCCGCGGGACGGCGCTCCCGCTCGCTGCGCGGCCAACGGGCCCAGCACGGCATCGCGCAGGTAGCCGAGAAAGCCGATGACCTCGAACAACTCTCCGCGGCCGAGCTTCGCGGCACCGTAGTGCACCCATATCCAGAACCGGTCCTCGATCCACTGGAGGTCGAGCGGATCGGTCGCGAGCGGGTGCGCCGCGAGGACGTCGGCCAGGTCGCCGTTCCGGTCCCACAGGATGGCGGGGTCCTCGACGCGCTCGGCGAAGTCGCGGACCCGCACGAACTTGAAGTCGACATGGAGAAGAGGCGGGCCGACCAGAGTGATGATCAGACGGGGTTCGCCGACGTGCTCCCCGGTGAATCCCGCCACGAGGTCGGTCCACGAGCCGATCAGAGCGAGGCGTTCGGCCATGACGGAATCGAACGCCTCGTCCTCGACGGCCACGACCAGATCGACGTCGGAGTAGATGTCGGACAGTCCTCCCGCGATCGACCCCGCGACGGCCACGCCGGCAATTCTCGGCTCCTGCCGCATCCCGGGAAGCACATCGTCGAGGAAGCGGCGGTGCGGGGAGGGCATGTCCATGGAGTTCCTTCCTGCGCGAACAAAGTTTTCGAACGTATCACACCGTTCGGCAGGGGTTTCGCAGGCGGTATCCGGTGAGCACCGCCGGGCCACGACGGCCGGCACCGTTGCGGCGCTTCAGGCGCCCGGCCTCACTTCGGGGCGGTTCTCGGCGAGCCCCCAGGCGTCCGCCAGTGTGCTCCGGATATGTTCTCCAGGCGGGACAGGGAAGCGAAGCCCGGCGCGGCCACGTGGACCTCCCACCCGGAGTCGGGATCGACCTCGACGATCTCCGCGAGCGCGCCGTCGCCCAGGAAGATCCTGCAGCCCGGCACCGGCCACTTCCAGGCGCCGAACGCGACTTCTTCCATGGGGGAGAGGATCTCCGGCAACGCTTCGTCGGGAACCGCGGGCGCCCACGTCCTGGCGGCGGCGGCGAAGGCGGCTTCTCTGACGGTGTTGTGGACGAGAAAGTCCGCGAGCCGTTCCGGGTTCCTCTCCACGGGGTCGTATTCCTCGGCATCGAAGACGCTGTCCGGCTCGTCCGGGTCGATGCACCAGCGCCAGTCGGCCGTCGAGTCCACCATGAAAACGGCCTTGCCGTCGGCGGTAAGAATTTTCTCGGGTGGAATCATCGACGTCGTGTGGGTGAGCCGGGTGTCCCACCGGCGGGCCAGAGTGTGCCAGTCCTTCAGCGGACCGGGGAGCCAGTCGCAGGAATCGGGAAGCGGTGCCGCGCGTCTGCTGGGCGCGCCGTACCAGGTGTGCAGGAACTCGGTCAGGTCGATGGTCCCGGGATCGATCACACGGTCATTCTCCTGTGGGAGTCGACGGTTCATGGCGTCGTGCCGAGAGCGCAGATCACGGGGTTGACCGTGGACATGGGGCGGATGCCCCCTCCCCGGGCGGGAGCGGGGCCGCAGACAGCGGTGCGCGGGCGGCCGCCGTCCGGGCGCTCACTGCATCAGCTCGGTGTGCGGGTGCTCCGGGTCCGCCGGGCAGATGTAGAGCTGCTGTCTGTAGCCGCTGGCGATCTGGACCGCGGTCGGCATCCTCGGGTCGGGGCAACCGGGGCGTTGGGACGACACAGCGGTCAGGTCCTCGTGCGGAACCCAGGTCTGGTCTCTGCTGTCCCATTCGAACGTGGCGACCGTCAGGAGCGGATCCATCCCGGTGCCGCAGGCGGGGCAGAACCGGGAAACGGGGTCCGTGGGGCCCCATGGCGCCCATCCGCCGACCTTCCAGCCGGGAGCCACGGACAACTCGTCCTGGTAGAACTCCTCCGGGGCGGGCGCGTAGGAGCTGTCCGGGGCGGCGCCGGCCGCCTCCCACGTGTTCCACCGTCCCAACAGCTCCTGCAGGTCCTTGCCCAACTCCAGGAGATGGGGGTACTCGGTGACCTGCTCCGGCTCGATCAGGCACGGCTCGGGCAGGTAGCCCGGGTACTGCACCGCCGCCGGTTCCGGGGGTGCGGTGCGGACGCCGGTGACCGCGGCCGAGGACCGCCAGACCAGCGCGGTCCTGGGCATGAACGTGTCCGGTGGGTGGTCGAAGGGGCACCACAGCACCTGGAGCAGGTCCGACCCCGCCGGGGCGGGCAGGTCGGGCACGTCGCGCGCGTACAGTTGCGCGAGCGGCAGCATCGCCACCGAACCGTGGTGCGGCGCGATCGGTGGGCTCGTGAGCGGATAGGCCCGGGACTCCAGCTGCCCGAGGGTCTTCTGCTCCTGCGGGGTCCTGTTCCTGCCGCGCACGGCGGCGCGTAGCCGTTCCAGCCTCAGGTCCACCAGGGACATGTCCACCGCGAAGCCTCGCTCGTGGGGGCCGTCGCAGTGCGGCCACGGCTCGGCGGTCGGCCACAGCAGCGGACCGCCGATCGAACTGTCGCGGACGGACGGTGATCCGGGGCGGGGGTGCAACCGGGTCGTGGTGCGCGCCAGCGGCGCCAGCCGGGGGACGACAGCGGTGATGTCGACCGGTCGCGGGGGTGTGGTGCGGGGCATGCCGGCTCTCTGTGGGACAGGTCGGTCCCGGAGGCCGGCCCACTGGCGGTTCCGGCGTTTCGGACGACGACTGCGCTGGACGGCGGTCGGGTTGTTCCGCCGGAGGGCCTGACAGTAGCGGCCACCGGTGACAAGGCCCGGGGCGGTGTCCTGCTGATCACGCGTTGCGTGCAGGCACACCCCGCTTCCGACCACCCTGACCGCGGAGCTGCTCATCCCTGCCCGCGCCCGGAGCCGGTCGAGAAGGAGGGCTCCTCCGCCGTTGCGGTGCGGTTCCCCGGAGTGCTTCCAGAAGCGCCGTTGGCCGTCTCTCGGCCTGGTCCGACCGGATGCCTGGCCCCGGGCCGTGACTTCGGGGGAGCGCTCAGGCAGGCGCGATCCGCATGATCGCGCTGTCACCGCTCACGTCCACCACCTCCAGGACGAGGTCGTTGAGGCCGACCTGCGCGCCGGGTCCGCCGGTCGCCTGTCCCGTGGCCGCGCCGCCGGGGCCGAACGTTCCTTGCAGACTGCTGTCGCAGGGCGCGGAGTCACTGTTCTGGCAGCCGAAGGACACCTCGCCCGCGGTGCTGGTCATCGTGAACGCCAACGACCCGTCCGTGATCGAGTCGATCGTGAGGGTGTCGATGGCGAACTCCGGGTCGAGGTCGACCTCTGCCGGTGCGGTCACCTCCACCTCGCAGTCGCCGTCGGAGCAGGCGGCCAGATCGGTGCCGTCGGACGGTGCGACCGGGGAGGGGGAAGCCGACGGGGAGGTGGAGGGGCTGGTCGGGGGCGTTGACGGGACGCCGGCCGACGGGACCTCTTCAGGGGGCTGAGCCGGCCCGCCGCAGCCCGCCAGGGTCAGTACGACCGCGGACGCACAGAGGGCGGATAAGGCGACCGAGCGGGACGGAACGGGTGCTTTCGGTGATGTCATGGAGCCATTGTTCCCGTGCACCCTGACCTCTGACAGGAGAATCGGTGAACCGGCAGGGGTGCGTTTGGTCGGGGCCGGAGGGTCCTGGCGTGTGTATCGAAGGTGGATCACATCGTCGTGGCGAGTTCAACGAGGTGCCCGGCTGTGCCGGCGGGATCGACGAGCTGGTGGAGGTGCGCGCCGGGCAGGTGCGCCACGCGCCAGCCGCGTTCACGCGCCTTGGCGGCAAGGCCGTCGTAGGCAGGGCTGAACTGCAAGTAGGAACAGGGATGGTCGTCCCAGGACTCGGGAACCGGGATGTGCTGCTCGTAGTAGGACAGCGGCAGGGTGGGCTGCTCCTCGGTGACGGTCCGCCGCACCAGCGGATCGGGGAACATGGGTGCGATGTCCGCCTCGTCCCACCAGTCGGTCCAGCGTGGCAGCCTGCCGTTCGCAGCCATCGGGCGGAGGAACTCCAGCACCTCGGGCGGGGCGACGGGTATCGGCCCGATCCGTGCCGGCAGTGCGGCATCGACGAAGACCGAACTGGCCACCGGGTGGTCGAGGCTCGAGCGGATCACCGGGAGGAACAAGCCTGCGTTGCTGTGTGCCACCAGAGTGACGGGACTGCCGGCCGGGGCCTGCCGCAGGTCGTCGCGGACGGCCTCCGCGATCCGGGGCCAGAAGGGCGGAGCACCGGCGCCGATGTGCAGGAGGGACGGCACCCGCACCCGGTAGCCCGCCGCCGTCAGGCGTTCGGCCACAGGTTGCCAGGTGGAGGGACCCACGGACGGGCTGTGCACGAGAACGAAGAGCGGCTGCATGCGACGATCCTGTCGCCTGTGCCATGGGAACCGCGACCGTGTCGGCCGACAGCAGAACGCCTGGTTCCGGCCAAGCCCGTGTCCGGCCGTTCACAGCCATGCGTCGACGGCCGGGACAAGGACGGCCGCCTCGTATCGGACCGCGGCCCGTCGTAGAGCGTGGCAACCGCGCGGTGCCTCTCGAGGCGGTCGGTTCCGCGCTCGACCGCATGGCGCTCGCGGTGGTCGACCGGGTCGAGACGCGGCGGCCGGCCGCCGCGGGAGCCGAGTTTCCCGCGGTTGCGCGCCTGGCCGGCCTTGCTCAGGGGAGCGCCTCGGGGATCGGTGTCGGGCCGTCGTAGAAGTTCACGGTCTGCCGGATGCCGGCGTTCGCGGTGATGACGTGGGTGATCACTTCGGCGACGTTGTCCCGGGAGGTGCGGCCCTCGTCGCCCGGCTGCCGGCCGTCGATCGTGCCGTCGGCGTCCGCGAGCCGGATCTTCCCCGTCGCCGGTTCGAGGGTGAGGTTCCCGGGGCCGAGGATCGTGAAGTCCAGTTCGGTCCCCCTCAGGTGCGCGTCGGCGTCGTGCTTGGCCTTCGCGTAGGCGTAGAAGGGGTTGTCCGGGTCGATCCTGTCCACATCGACCCCGGCTCCCGCGTAGGACACGATGACGAAGCGCCTCACGCCCGCCTTCTCGGCGGCCCTCATCGCGCGGACGGCCGCCTCGTGGTCGACCCTGGCGGTGCGCGCGGGGTCGCCCCCACCCGCGCCGGCGGCGAACACCACGGCCCGCGCGCCGTCGAAGGCTTCCGTGAGCGCCTCGACGTCCGCCCGCTCGATGTCGAGCACGACGGGGTTGCCTCCCGCGGCTTCGACATCGCCGCTCTGGGCGGGGTCCCGGATGACCGAGTCGACGGAATAGCCCGCGCTCGTGAGCTTGGGTGCGGTGAGCAGGGCGACCTTGCCGTGGCCGCCGAGGACGACCACGCGCTCGGCATCCGACATGAGCGCCTCCTTGTGTACCGGTTGCGAGGCCGGACGGTCCCGACCGGCGGCTCCTGGTGCCACAAGGTATCTGCTCCCCGGTTCCCTCCCTCCGGACCATCCTGGAGCAGGGCGAAGTGATCCGTAAGTTTTACGGGCGGGCCGTCCGGTGACGCCGACGAGCGGGCGGGGAGCGGCCCGGTGCGCTCCCCGTACCCGCTCGTCCGCGTAGGCCATGGCCCCGGTGTCAGCCGTGCTGCGCGGGTTCCAGGAGGAGGACCGGGATCTGCCGGTCGGTCCGGGCCTGGTCCCCGCCGTAACCGGGGAACGCCTCGACGGCATGCTCCCACCACAGGGCCCCGCGTGTCGGGGCCGGTGGGGTCAGGCGGGGATCACCCGCTCCTCGCGCAAGGTGTCGAACAGGTCGGTGAAGCAGGTGAGGGTGTCGGCGTAGTCGGTGAACCCGGCGCTGCGGCTGCGGGTCATGTCGGTGAAGCACTCGAGGGGACGGTTGAGGTCGCTGTCGGTGTGCCACCAGGACGCCACCCGGGTCAGGTCGGCCTCCACCAGGCCCTCGCGTTCCGCCAACAGGCGCCATGCGTCGGCTTTCCCGGCCATCTGCTCCTCCAGCGGGCGCGGGCGGTCGGCGTAACCCCGGGGTTCGACGCCGAGCCGCTCCGCGATGCGGGGCCACATCCAGCGCCAGCGGAAGACGTCTCCGTTGGCGGTGTTGTAGGCCTGGCTGGGAAGGCCGTCGGCGGTGGCGGCCCAGAGCATCTGGCGGGCGAGGAGGCCGGCGTCCGTCATGTCCGTGACACCGTTCCACTGCACCTCGTTGCCGGGGAAGACGAAGGGCCGTCCTTCGGCGCGGCACAGGGCCGCCTGAGCGGCCAGCGTCTGTCCGATGTTCATGGCGTTGCCGAGTGCGTGGCCGATGACGGTGTGCGAGCGGTGGACGCTCCAGGAGAACCGGTGGCGCTCGGCGGCCTCCCACAGTTCGTCTTCCTGGGCGTAGTAGAAGTTCGGGGTGTCCAGGCGGGGTTCGTCCTCGTGGAAGGGGGTGTCCCGCGTCGCGCCGGTGCCGTAGGCCTCGAACGGGCCCAGGTAGTGCTTGAGGCCGGTGACCAGCGCCACGTGCCGCAGCTGCCCGGACGGGCCCACCGCGTTCATGACGTTGCGGACCATGGCGGAGTTGACGGTGATGTTCTGCGCCTCGGTCGTCTGGCGGCTCCACGCCGTGAAGAAGACGTGTGTGGGCTCCAGTCCGGCCAGGGCCGCCCGGACGGACCCGGGATCGGTCAGATCGGCGCGCAGGGCCTCGACCCCGTCGCGGGGCGCGGTGGTCCGGCGGGAGAGGCTGGCGGTGTGCCACCCCTGCGCGACCAGTTCCCGGCACAGGGCCCGGCCGGCGATCCCGGTGCCGCCCACGACCAGGGCGCGACGCTGAGAGTTGCTTGCTGTGTTCATGTGTCTCCTTGCTTTCTCCGGCACGGGCGGACGGTGTCGGGATGCCCGTGCGCGGCAGATCGTCGTGGCTTCCGCGGGCCCGGCGGCCCCGCCCGGCCGGGGCGGCCGACGAGTGCCGAGGGCCCGGTGCGGCTTCGCCGGCGTGCGCGGGCGGCGCTGTCGTCGCTGCTCAGGGCCGGGCCGGGGCGGACGCGTGCTGCTGGGCCCAGGCCTGGTGCCACTGCTCCGGCGGCGTCTCGGAGACGAGCTCCAGGCCGGGGACCGGTTGGGCGCGCCCCTCGCGCAGGTCGGCGAGGAGTCGCTCGGCCTCCAGGGAGGGGTAGTCGAGGTAGCCGTGGTCGTCGCCGCCGTAGAAGGTCGCCCGGTCGGCCTCGTTCAGCGCGGCGCCGCGCTCCAGGCGCTCGGGCAGGTCGGGGTTGGCGATGAAGGCCCGTCCGAAGGCCACGGCATCGGCGGTCCCCCCGCCCACGGCGGCAAGGGCCCGCTCCCGGTCGTAGCCACCGGTCGCGATCACGCGCCCCGGGTAGCGCTTGCGGACCCAGGCGCTGTCGATGCCGTCGGCCGGCCGCTGCGCGGAGTCGTCGCCGAAGACGCCCGGCTCGACCAGGTGCAGGTAGGCCGGGTCGCGCTCGGCGAGTGCCTCCAGGACGTAGGCGAACAGCGCGATCGGATCGGAGTCGGTCATGTCCTGGAAGGTGCTGCTCGGGGACAGGCGCACGCCTACCCGGTCCGCGCCGACCGCGTCGATCAGTGCGTCGAGGGCCTCCAGCAACAGCCGCGCACGGTTCTCGATGCTGCCGCCGTAGCGGTCCGTGCGGTGGTTGGAGCCGTCCTGGAGGAACTGGTCGATCAGGTAGCCGTTGGCGGCGTGCAGCTCCACGCCGTCGAACCCGGCCGCCCGAGCGTTGCGCGCCGCCTGCCCGTACCGGGCGACGATCGCGGGGATCTCCTCGGTCTCCAGGGTGCGGCGCCTCACATGGGGGGTGCGGCCGTCGCGGGCGAAGGTGAGGCCGGTGATCGCGAGGGGGGAGGGGCCGACGGGGTCCTTGCCGCCGGGCTGGAGGCTGGGGTGCGAGGCGCGCCCGGTGTGCCACAGCTGTGTGACGATGACCGCTCCGGCGTCGTGGACCGCCTCGGTGACCGGCTTCCACGCCTGGACCTGCTCGTCGTTCCAGAGGCCGGGGATGTCGGGGTTGCCGACGGCCTCGGGGGAGATGGCGGTGCCTTCGGAGACGATGAGCCCGGCCGAGGCCCGCTGGGCGTAGTAGAGCTTGGCGGAGGGGCCCGGACGGCCGTCCGGCAGGGCTCGGCTGCGGGTCAGCGGCGGCATGACGATGCGGTTGGACAGCGACAGCGCGCCGAGTCGGACGGGGTCGAACAGGGTGGTGCGGTCGTGCAGCATGGTCTTCTCTCCGGGGCAGGGGCGAACGGGCTGGTCAGGCGGGGTCGCCGCCAGATTCCCCGAAGATAAACCTTGACGTTGACGTGAATGTCAAGCAAGGGGGGGATGGGTACTCTCCTCGCATGAAGCATTGCATAGAGTAGTCAGAGTGCGGGGGGCGGTACACTCTGACGTGTACGTGAATGTCAACCTTCGGGCAGTGGACGGGGGACCGGCCGGTGAAGATCGGTGAGCTGGCGCGCCGCACCGGCGTGACCACCAGGACCCTGCGCTACTACGAGGAGCAGGGTCTGCTGCACCCGGAGCGGGAGAGCAACGGCTACCGCTCCTACCCCGAGTCCTCCGTGACACGGGTGGAGCAGGTGCGCGACCTTCTCGCCGCCGGCCTGTCCACCCGCGTCATCCGGGTCGTCGTCCCCTGCTTCGAAGGCTCCGGGTCCCAGCTCCGGCCGCAGGTGGACGGCGAACTGGCCGCCAACCTGGCCCGCGAGGTCGAGCAGATGGACGCCCGTATCGACGCCCTGACCCGCAACCGCGACGCCGTCCGCCGCTTCCTGCGCGGCGCCACCCCTCCGGGGCCCGACCGGCACTCCGCATCGGCATGAACCCTTCGCGTGCCCGCCGCCCCCGTGGGGGCGGCCGGACGCACGGTACGGGTCCGCTGTCAGGAGCAGGAGCGGACCGGGACGGCGCCGACGACGGCCCACGGCCCGGCGAGGGGGTTTCCCCTCGATGCCGTAGGGCGTCCCGGGGTTCATGACTGCGCCCTGACCGGTCGCAGGGCGTCGCACCGGTCGCAGTGGCAGTGGCAGTGGCGGGAGGGGCGGGGAGCGTACCGGCGCCCGCCGACAGCGGTCCTCGGCTTCACGTGAGACCGAGGGCGCCCAGGGACACGACGGCCGACGTGGTGAGCAGGCCGAGGACGATGTGTTCGTAGCGGGTGTGGCCGAAGCGGTGGAAGGCCCGGGTGCCCGCCGCCTGACCCAGGAGCGCGGCGCCTACGAGCGGCAGCCACAGGGGGTAGACCTCCCAGGCGCCCGTGAACAGGAGCGCCGCGACGCTGAGGGGCAGGCGCACCAGGGAGAGGGCGACGAGGGTGTCGCGCATGGTGTGCGGGGTCAGGCCCCGGTGGACGAGGTAGTAGACGCTGGGCGGTCCCCCGAGGGACGTCGAGGTGCTCAACGCCCCGGACAGGAGGCCCGCCGGGGCCGCCCAGACCGGGTTCAGGACGGCGCCGTCCTCGCGCGAGAGGACCCTCAGGACCACCGCCGCGATGACCACGCACGCGACGAACACCTGGAGCCCGAGCGCGGGCAGCGCCGTGAGCAGCCAGGCCCCGAGGAGCATCCCCGGGGCCGACCACAGCGCGAGGGCGCACGTCTCGCGCACCGCCGGCCGCGGCACGTCCCGTCGCATCGCCAGGATGGCGATGTCGCAGGCGGTACCGGTGATCATGATGGTCGAGACGGCCTGGGGGCCGCCCAGCGCCGCCGTGAGCAGCGGGGCGCTGAGCAGCGCGAAGCCGAACCCGGACAGGGACTGGACGGCGGCGCTGAACAGGATCAGCGCGAACAGCCCCGCGAACAGGGCGGCGTCATCGGGAGGGGGCACCTGTGCTCCGCTCGTATCCGCAGTCGGCCAGCAGGTCCCCCGCGACGCTCTCGTACTGTGCCGTCCTCGTGTGGCCGAGTTCGCGTCGGAAGCGGCCCACGGAGTTCTGTGTGAGCCGCGCCTTGGTCTTCTCGGCGGCGGGGTGGGACCACGGGTTCCGGTGGAGGGGGTGCTCCAGCTCGTGGTGGCGGACCATGCGCGCCGACCACGCGATGCCCAGGAAGTCGCACATCCGGCGGGTGACCGCCTCGGGGGAGGCGACGAGGTCCTCGTAGCGCACCTCGAGGTAGCGGCCGGACGGGGCCCGGTGGCGCGCGAAGGAGATGATCTCCACCCAGTCCCGGGCCGCGGTCTCGACGTCCTTGTGGCCCCAGTCGGGCACCGTGTGGAGGTGGGAGGTGATGACGTCCCTGCCGTCGCGGACGATGTGGATGAACCGCGCCCGCGGCCAGATCCTGGCGAACTCGTCCACGTCCCTGATCTTGCGCTGCAGCTTGATGCCCCACGTCCGCGCGCCCTGCGCGCGTGCGCGGGCCTCGCTGAGGACCCTGATCAGCTCGCACCGCTGCGGGAGCGTGACGAGGTTGCCCCCGTCCCTGTCGAGCCGGGCGCGGATCGCCCCGGCCAGCTCGGCGTAGCCGATGCCGAACCGTTCGCACTGCTTGACGAAATGGGCCGCGTCGTACCAGTACGGATCCCCGCTGGAGGTGCCGGGGCCGACCGCGCGCGGGTCGCGCGACCGGACCAGCTCGATCGCCTCCAGGACGTGCGTGCCGAGGTTGGGGGGCTCGACGAAGTCGAGTTCGGGACCCACGCACAGGTCGGGGTGGGAGTTGAGGACGATGCTGAGCAGCGTGGTGCCGGAGCGGTTCTCACCGCCGAGCAGGACGGGGTTCATCGGAGCGCTCCCTTCTCACGGGCGGGTTTCACCTGTGCGGCGACCTTGGCCGTCCACCACAGGTCCGCCACCGAGGGGGTGGCGCGGAAGGCGTCGGCGCAGAAGTCGGCGAACGGCTGCCAGAGTGCGTCGTCGGGGGTCTCGAAGGGGCTCGCGTGGCCGGTCGCGGCCGTCCCCTCCGCGAGCGTGCGGGCCGTGCGGACGGCGAGGGCCACATGGTCGTCGGTCACCCCGGCCCCGGGCAGGACCGTCCCTCCGCTCCCCAGGAAGAGTCCGGCGTCGAGCATCGTCCGGTAGAAGCCGCCGGCGAGGTCGCCGGTGGCGAAGACCAGGTGGAGGATCCCGTCGTCCCACGCCGCGCACGCCGGGTAGCCGGTGGCGGAGAACACCTCGTTGAGCCCGGCGCCCAGGGACGCGGTGGTCCGGTGCACCCGTGCCGTCTCCTCGGCCAGGAGGTCGATGCTCTCCAGCGCCACGACGAACGGCGTCGTCTCGCGCAGGTAGGTGTTCCCGAGGTCGGTGGCCTCGTGGGCGCCGGCGACCCGGGGGCCGAGCAGCACGGCCGAGAGGGCGGTGCCGTTCGCGAGCCCCTTGCTGAGCACGGTGATGTCGGGCCTGGGGTCCAGGCGCGCCGTCAGCCCGCCCGGGCCGACGCGGAACCCCGTCATCACCTCGTCCAGGACGGCGACGCCGCCGAACCCGTGCGTGATCGAGATGAGCTCCTCCAGGTGCCCCGTCGGCATGACGTCGTGTTCGGGGGAGACGACGACGGCCGCGAGGTCGTCGGCGTACTCGCGGCAGAGCGCGAGCAGCTGGTCGGCGTCGTAGCCGAAGTGGTGCACCCGGGGGTCGTACGCGTGCTGCCGGGCGTCGCCCTGGTACTGCAGCTGCCAGTCGTGCCATCCGTGGTACCCGCTGGTGAGGACGGTGTTCTTGCCGGTCGCCGCCCGTGCCAGGCGCACCGCTGCCGAGGTCGCGCAGGAGCCGGTCCGCATGAAGGCGACCCTCTCGCTGTGCGGGAACAGGTCCAGCAGCCGTAGCGCGAGGTCGACGCGGATCCTGCTCATGGTCCCGGGGAGGATGCCGCCGCCGTCGGCGAGGTGCCGGGTGACGGCATCCACGATCCTGGGGTGCCCCATGCCGAGGGGGGCGGCGCCGGTGCACGAGGTGAAGTCGACGTAGGACCTGCCCTCGGCGTCGGTGAACGTCGCGCCCCGGCCCCGTTCCAGCAGCAGCGGGTTCTTGCGGTCCATGTCCCGCGTCCGGGTGCAGGTGGTGTCGAGTGCTTGCTGTATTCCGTCCAAGGGGTCCTCCTAGGAGTGCTGTGCGAGCTGCCTGCTGATGCGCAGCGCGTTGGCGATCACTGTCATCGTCGGGTTGGCGGCGGCCGCGTACGGGAAGTAGGCGGAGTCGGCGACATAGACGTTGTCGCACTGGTGCAGCCGTCCCTCGGGGCCGACCACCGAGGTCCTGGGGTCCGTGCCCGCGCGGCAGCCGCCCGCCAGGTGCGCCATGCCCGTGGCGTTGAACTCCTCCTGGGCACGGACGCCGCGTCCGATGCGTGCGAGGGTGTCGACCGCGATCGAGCGGAGGGAGCGCAGCCGTCGCAGGTCGGACCGGTGGGTCCTGTGCCGGATCACGACGTTGGGCCCGTCGGCGGAGGAGGGGGCCGGCGCCACGGAGTTCTCGGCCATCGGCGTCTCCGACACGACGAAGTGCAGACGGATCGTGTCGGGCCGGTCGGAGGCCGACGCCTCGTAGAGGAAGCCGCCGCATCCGCCCCCGGGCAGCCGGTGGTAGAAGTCCGTGGTCGCGGTGGTGCTGAACAGGGTGGGGCTCTCCCGCAGCTGTGCCGAGGCAGGGGCCCGCACGTCGGCGTACCCGGTGAGCTTGAACTGGATGCCCCGTCCCACCTGGTCGTTCCCGTTGGCCAGTCCGTGCGGGTGGAGGCGGCTGGTGGAGCGCAGGAGCAGGGCGCAGCTGTTGAGCGCGCCGGCCGCGATGACGAAGTGCCGGGCCCTGATGGTCGCGTGCCGGCCCCTGACCGTGTCCAGGCACTCGACCGCGCTGACCCGGCCGCTCGGGTCGACCCGGAGGGCCTCGGCGGTGACCGCGTGGGCGAGGCGCAGCCGGTGCTCGGAGCCGGATCCCAGCACGAGCGGGAGCACCGAGGCCTTCGCGCCCGTCCGGCAGAGCGTCTCGTTGCAGGGACCGCACCGGGTGCAGGCGGGGCGTCGGGCGAAAGGACGGGAGTTGACCCCGAGCGGTGTGGGGAAGTGTCCGATCCCGAGTTCGTCGAACGCCTCGTTGATGAGCTCGGCCCGTGCGCTGGGCGGATGCGGTGGCAGGAGGGGCGCGCACGAGGGCGGCTCGGTGGGGTCGAGGCCGGTGGTGCGCGCGATCCCGAAGCGCCGCTCGACCTCGTCGTAGTACGGGCGCAGGTCCTCGTATCCGATGGGCCAGCGCGGGTCGGCCGAGGCGTGTGCGAACGCCGCGGACCTGTCGAAGTCCTGTGCGCGGTAGCGGACCAGGATCCCCGCGTACCGCTCCATGCCGCCGCCGGGACCGCGCAGGGTCCACGGGTTGGCCGGATGGACGCCGTGGTCGCTGACGAGCACGCTGTCGGTCGTCGCGGCGCGCAGTTCGCTGTAGGAGCTCTCGGGCGAGGCCGTTCCGGCTTCCAGGAGCAGCGTCTCCCCGCGCCTGGAGAGCTCGTGAGCGGCGATGAGGCCTGCAGGCCCTCCGCCGATGACGCAGTAGTCGTAGTCGGGGCTTCGTGGGATCTGACTGAGCTGGACGAAATGCTTCACTGGCTCGGTGTCCCGTGCTGGGGCGTGGTTGGCCGGAGGCCATGGTCGGGTGAGGGGCCTCGGATGACCGCGTGATTCCGACTGGTTCTCGTTCGACGTGAAAGGGAGTAGCGAATCTGGAGCGAATTCTTCCGGCTGGGGAACCGGGTTCCGGGGCGCTCGGTACGTTGGAGGGAATGGGGTCTGCCGGCACTCCAGGGCCGTTCGGTCTGTTCACTGCTCGTTCTCGGTCGTCGGCGAGAAGCCCCCCGCGGAACATTAGTTCCCTCAATCGCCCCAGTCAATAGCAGTCCCTTATTCGTTGATTTACCCGAATTAGTGTTGGTGTGGGTCTTTATCGTTCCTTTGTGGGGGTGTTCCGGGCGAGGAGGTGGACAGATACTTCTGTCCTGCGGGTGATAGCGGTCCTCGACGCGGTCGTGCACACTCGTGGGAGTGTGCTGTGGTCCGTGGGATTCCCTGTGCGGCCGCGGGAACATATCCGCCCGCGGGAAAGGGGCGGTGTTTCCTTTCTGTTTCCACTCGCGACGAAGACCGGTGTGCTCCTTCGGTGGGAGTGGCGGCAGTGGTATCCGTCATTTTTCACGCAACCCCTTTCGTGCCGGTTCTGCGCGCGGTGGTTTCCGTCGGCCGGCGTGTGGCGGAACGGCGGATCGGTGCGCCGAACCGCTCTTCCGCCTTGCCGGCGAATGTTTCTCCGTGCGAGGACCCGTGTATCCGCGCACCGGGTTGTCTCGGGAGGGAGGGCCCCGCGCACATCGACCCTGTCCGCCGCGGCACGGCGCCCGGAGCCGTCGGTCCGACACCGCTTCCCCGGGAGGCACGGCGCCCGAGGGCACGCCGTGGGAGCCCGGCCGGGGGCCGGTGTGCGGCTCCGGACCCGCCCGGCCACGGCGTCGTGCCGTGCCTTCCTCACCCCGTGCGGGCGTGCCGGGCCGCGTCCGTGACGTCGCGCACGCTCCTGTGGCCGGAGGCGTCCACGAGCAGGCTCCGCGCCAGCCGCAGGGCCGCGCGTTCACAGGCCGCCCTCGCCCCGGGGTCGGTGATGCCGGTCAGGTCGGCGGGACGGGCGAAGCCGATCAGGCGCCTCATGAGCTCGGCTCCGCAGAAACCGACGGAGTCGCAGAGGACCCGGTCCAGATAGGCGCCGCGTTCGGCCTCCAGGGCGGCGGCCCCGCGGGCGTCGGCGAAGAGCGCGGCGGGGTAGGAGTCGCCGCGGCCCGACGAGCGCCACAGGGCGAGGAAGCGCTCGCGGAAGACGTCCCAGGTCTGCTCCACCTGGTCCAACAGCCAGGCCTGCTGTTCGTCCTCGGGGGGAGAGGGCGTTCCGCGGCGGCCGTCCGCGGCGAAGTAGGCGATGAGCAGGTGCGCCAGGAACCCGCCCACGTCGAAGCCCATGGGGCCGAAGCACGCGAACTCGTGGTCGAAGACCCGGCTCCCGGTCGCGCCCACCATGACCGAGCCGGTGTGCAGGTCACCGTGCAGCAGCGCCTGTCTGCTGGTGAGGTAGCGGTCCTTGAGGCGGGCGGCGGCGATCAGGACGCAGGTGTCGGCCCGGACGGCGGCCACCTCCGCGTCCAGTTCGGGAGAGGTCCAGCTGTTGCGGTGGAAGTCGCGGTAGATCTCCGTGAAGACCATGTCCTCCATGATTCGGCACATCTCGGTGTTGAGCTCGAACTCCGCGACCAGGGCGCGTTTGTCCGCGGCGGGCAGGGCCAGGTCCGAGGTGGCGAAGAGCGTGCGGGCCAGGTAGTCGCCGACCTGCTCGCCCAGCCCCGGGTGGAGGGCCCCTCGGCCCAGGCGGTGGCGCAGGACGGTGTGGTCCTCCACGTACTCCATGACGAGCAGGTGGCGGTCGCGGTCCAGGTGCAGGGGGGCGGGCAGCGCCCCGGGGGCCGCCCGCCCGTGCTCTTCCAGGGCGCGGTACTCGTGGACGACGCGTTCGGGGGTCAGCGGCCAGGACTCGCCCGCCACGCGCACGTAGGGCGGGGCCTGTTTGACGCACACCGAGCCGGAGGGGCCCAGGACCCGGTACACGAAGTTGACGTTGCCGTCGCCGACCTCCTCGACCCGCCAGTCGCCGGCCCCTCCGCCGAGCCTCGCCCGCGGCAGGGGGAGCGTCTCCAGGTACGCGGTCAGGGCACGGTCGGCGAACGCGGTGCGTCCGGGCGGGGCTGGATCGGTGTTCTCCACGGCGGCTCCTCCGGTCGTGTGCTTCCTGTCAGGGTGCGTTCAGCGGGCGCCCGAGTCGCGGTACCACTCCGGGAGGGGCAGGGCGAAGTGTTCGCGAAGAACGGCCTCCGCGCTGTCGAGGGTTCCCTCGACGGACCCCGGGTCATGGGTCCAGCAGTCGCCGACCACGTGCACGCGCTCGCGTGCGGCCGGCTGACCCATGCGCCGTGCCAGGGCGCGCGGGTCGTGACCGGGGCGCCTCGTGTGCCAGGCGCCGCTGCTCCAGTCCCGCCAGCAGGCTGCGAGGGGCGGTTCGAGGGAGGGCAGGCCGTGGACGTGTCGGAGCAGGGCGTGGGCGCGGGCGACCACGGCGGCGCCCGGCGCCGGAGCGTCGCCCGCGGAGGGGAAGGCGTGGTCCCCCGCCGGGCCCTCGCCGATCCTGCCGCTGAGCCACTGCCCCACCGAGGGGCCGCTGGGATAGGCGGCGAGCATCGGAGCGGGCGACGGGTGCGGATCGCCGCCGGGGGGTTGGCAGGTGCTTCCGTACCAGAGCTGGCGCAGGGGGGCGTCGGTGGTGCTCCTTCCCCGGCTCAGGCCCAGATCCCGCCACCACGGGCGCCGGTAGAGGTGGAAGAGCTTGAGGGCGGGGACGGCCTCGACCGCGGCCAGGTCGGCGGACAGGTGCGCGCCCACGGGCAGGCCGGTGAGGTCGAGAGCGCCCAGCGGCCCGGGAGGGAGGGCCAGTACGACGGCGTCGGCGCACACGCGGACGTGGCCGGGCAGGAGGCGCCCCCGCGTGTCCGACCGCCGGAAGAGGAGCCGGTGGTGTCGCCGCCCGGAGCCCTCGCCGGGAGCGCCCCCGCGCTCGACCCGCACCAGCCGGTGGCCGAGGCGGGTAACGCCGCCGGCCTGCGTGAAACGTTCGTGCAGGGCCCGCGGCAGGCTCTCCATGCCCCGCCGCAGACAGACGTACTCGGCGTCGGGCGGGGTCCGGTAGAGCAGGTCGAGCTGCGCGGTCGCGCCCTCGCCCCCTGCGGACACGTCGTAGCCGCCCGCGTCGTGCACGAAGGCCACGGCGTCGCCGCTCAGGACGGCCCGCAGGGCGTCGGACCAGGTCGCCTCCTCCAGGGGGCGGTTGTGCAGCCGCCCCGTACGGCACCGCGATCTGAAGTCCGCCAGCGCGCGGTCGGCGACCGACCGGTCCCCTCGCGCGCGTGCCTCGTGGTGGGTGCGGCGGCTCTCCGTGAACCCCGGCACCAGGGTCTGCGCCACCCTGTCGGCCAGGGCCCCCGGCGCCAGCCCGCGTTCGGCCGGGCGCAGCCGGTAGGGGAGGGCGGCACCGGCCAGGTCCCCCTGCCGCGTCCTGCTCCCCCTCAGGTGGAACAGGTTCTCCGGCCGTCCGAACTCGAACGGCACCAGGTCCGCGCCCAACCCCAGGTCCTCGACGAGCCCCAGGACCCGGCGCAGGCCCGTGTGCAGCCGCATGGCGCCCAGGTCGGCCCAGGCCCCGGACGGGCCGGGAAGCCGGACGGAGTGCATTCTTCCGCCGATCCTGTGGTCGTTCTCGAAAAGGCCGATTCTGCTCCCTCTCCTCGCCTCGGCCAACCTGTTCGCGACGTGGCATCCGGCGAGGCCGGCACCGACGACCGCTACATCCAGATATTCCACATCGGAATCCTCTTCCCCTGAAACCACAGAACCAACACCTGCACTTCCGCCCCACAGTACTCTTGCCAGCCGAAGACACCGCACGCATACTGAGGGCATAATATGCTGTTCATATTTTCTTGAGACCGGGGAGCTGCATGATCTTCCGTCCGCAGGTACTTCAGGAGACCTCGAACGCTTACGACCAGTTCTCCGAGTACTTCCGCGACATCAGATCATTCTTCGAGGTCCTCAGCGTCCGGTTCTCCCTCCCCGAATACGGGACCCGGCTCACCCCCGTGGCGGGAAAAGCGCTGTTCTCCAACGCCAACAGCTACCTCCTGTCGGACGACAGCGCCTACCCCTACTACCTGTGGCTTCCCAGCTGGCTGGGCCGTTTCTACATCGACGCCGAGCGCATCCCCGAGGGCAGGACCGCCGACGACTGCCGTATCGCCGACGCCGGCCTCGTCGCCTTCGTCTGGCCCTGGCTCGGCTTCGGCGACGCCTACGTGCAGAACTCCCCGCACCCGGAATGCTGGTTCGGGGTGACCGACCCGCGTCCACAGAATCCTGATGAGCCGGTTCTCACCACCGCTCAGAACCTCTTCAACCACTTTCGCCTGGAAACCACGTTCGAGGCCGAGTGCGGGGGCTGGCTCACCGGTGGTTTCCATCCCGAACCGAGGATCGGCTGCAACCTGACCGGCACCTGGTACCTGCGCCGTGTCCCCCTGTCGGTTCTCACCGACTACTACCAGGTGGAGAAGAACGTGATACGGCCGCTGGGAGAGAAATTCACGGAGCTGTCCGAAGCCGGGCGGGAAAACACTGCTGCCTTCTCGGCCGGGAAAATGGAGGGGCCCTTCACCGGCAAAGGCGTGAACGGTAATTCGCCGAAATCGGAGATCCCCTGAGGGCGCAGCCCGAATGCCCCGTGAGGCAGCTCCGGGGCCGGTACGGTGTCGCAGGCGTGGCGCACGCTCCGCTGTGAACTCAGCCCGCTGCCGGGCCCGGGGCGGACGTGGCCCGTGGGCAGGGGCTGCTTTCGGTGGTCGGGCGCCCGGTCGGGCGGGAGGACTCAGTCGGGGGCGCGTGTTTCGTCGAGCCGTTCGACGTCGGCTCTGGGGTAGCGGTCGAGTCTGCCGGGGAGCAGGCCGTGGCGTTCGGCGGTGACCTCGAACCTGCCGACGGACCAGCCCAGCAGGTCGGCGGCCTCCTTGCCGGTCAGGCTCGCCTCGATCCAGGCCCGGCGTTGCTCGATGACGGGGGCCAGGCGTTCCTCGGTCAGGGCGTCCAGGTCCCGCAGGGAGTACAGGGCCGAGCCCATGTAGTCGCCGACCGGGGACAGCGTGCCCCGGGCGGCGAGTTCGGCGACGTCGTCCCTGGTGACGGTCAGGCCGGTGCGCGCGGCCACGCGGTCGGCGGCCTTCTGCGAGCCCAGGCCGGGGTGGTCGCCGATCTCGCGCGCGACGTCGGCGGCGATCTCGGGCAGGGCCTCGGCGACGTGCTGGGACCAGCGGCGCCCGTCGATGTCGGGAGGTGGGATGAGGCCGCGCTGCGCGGCCCTCTTGACCTGCCATTCCTTCAGGCCCATGAGCCGGGCGAGTTGGAGGGACCCGTAGCTGCCGCGTCGGCCGGGTGTCTTCTTCTTGGGAAGAGGGGTCGGTTCCGGTGCGGGGGAGCTCGCGGGTGTGGGGTCGGCGGCCAGGTCGGCGAGGATGGCCCCGGTGCGTTCGGGCAGGGTCTTGGCGAGGGCTTCGGACCACTTGCGGTCGTCGATGTCGGGGGGCGGTACGAGGCCGCGGTGCAGGGCGCGGCGGAGTTGGTCGTGGTCCAGTCCCAGCCAGCGGGCGAGTTGGACCGGTCCGAATTCCCTGGGGCGACTCATGTGGTGGGGGTGCTCCTCGTCTGCGGCAGGGGGGCAGAGCGGTTCGCCGTCCATGATGCCCGGGGGCGGTGACAGGGGACGAAGAGTACCCAGGAGTGCTGGTGGCCGAGGGCTCCCCTCGGCTGTGGAATGTCGGTCGGGCGGGGTGCCGCCGTGCGCGGAAGCTCCTCTTTCCTGCTCCTGGACATGCTTGGCGGCAACCGCGGACTGCCCGCGCCCGATGGGACTGTCATCGGTTCACCCCGACCCGTCTCCCACAGATTCTCTGCTGATCTCCTGGGGAACGGCTGTGTACAGGGTCTTTGCGACCGCGATCATGGCCTCACGCTCCCGCCGCGGACGGGGGCCGGGCGGCAGGTCCATCAGAGCGGGCCCGAAAAGGGCGAAGAACTGATCGGCGTCGTCGATGCCGTCCGGCAGTTCGATGAACCACCGGTAGCCGCAGGGCTGGGAGGGCACCCGCGCATCGGTGAGGTAGTCGTGGATGCCACCGTCCACGGCCGACCGGTCGCCTCGTGTCCGCTCCTCGACTCTGACAGTGCGCTCGCCTTTGCTCTCATAGACCACGTGCACGGGTTCGGGGGGACGCACGTCCAGGCATCGGACCATGTGCTCGGGGCCGACAGCCCAGGCGAACAAGGTATGCCAACCGGACTCGGGGACCTCGAAGAACCTCCGTCCATCGCCCGTTCCGCCATCGGCCGGCGGTTCCGCGACGATCGGGACCGCCGACCATGAACGCTCGTGCATCAGAGCACTCTCCTCGACCTCGCAGCGGTCTGCCGTCTTCTGCATGGGGGAACGGGCAGGAATCGCCC
Source organism: Nocardiopsis sp. NPDC055824 (assembly GCF_053616335.1). NCBI lineage: Bacteria > Bacillati > Actinomycetota > Actinomycetes > Streptosporangiales > Nocardiopsidaceae > Nocardiopsis > Nocardiopsis sp. NPDC055824. The sequence goes on along the minus strand of NZ_JBSHDN010000002.1, from coordinate 63,851 downwards.
CCGCCATGATCGGAGGGCAGTGGAAAACGCGTTTCCAACGAACGTATGTCCGTGGAACCATAGGCCCCGGGCCATGCATATTCCTTCACGGTGCATCGTACTGGAGAGCGTCTTCCATGCGGTCGCCGATGATCTTCCGGTATCCCGGAACTGCGCATCATGGAAATGTTTCCTACCGAGGGCGGATGACGTGGACAGTGAGCCGGACCGGATCGATCTCCTCCTGGGGTCTCAGTGATCGAGAAGACACCGAACATGAAGAGCCTCATGCTCTCGATCCGGGTGGCGTCCTGGAGCGGAGAACGCCAACTGGACTGGATCAGGCGCACGGGGTGCGCTGAGGACGAGATCGTGCTGCAGCTGGAAGACTTCTACATCGCTGTGAAAAGTCACGTCACGTATGACGAGGAGGAAGAGTTCCCCGACTTCCTTGATGAAGGGATCCGGGAGGTCCTCGACCTCTTCACGAGACTGATCGACGTCGATCCGGAACTGTGGAGCCCCGAGTCCATGGTTTCCGCCAGGCAGTGGGACGTGGTGAGAGAGAGGGCTCGGCGCCTCCTGGTGGAAATAAGGGGTTCTTCGTGGTCGTCTTTCCTGGATGAGTGATCTCGTCTCAGACCGGGGTCGGCGAGCTGGAAAGAAGTGATCGTCCTCGCGTCCGAGGGAGTGGTGATGGCCGAGCAGGCTGTTCGCTTGTCAGATGTGTGCGAGGTGTGCGGTCGCGCTCGTGAAGTCTGGGTGGTTCAACTGGTCAGAAGCGGCAGGCTCCGCTGGGAGGTCGAGCGAGAGTGTGCCGGCTGCCAGGTCTCCCATCAGTGGGTGTGGGGGCCGGCCCCTGCCCATGTGCGCGACCTGTTGATCGATCGGCATGGCGTGGAGCACGTGAAAACCGTGGGCGAGGTGCGGAAAAGGGGTGTGCTGCTCAAGGTCTTCAGGGAGGTCTTCGGCGCATCCATTGCCGAGGCCCGAGAATTCGGTCGCGAGGCGACGGGCACCGGATATGAGGGAACACGTGTGGAGGTGCATCTTCTGTCCCGGCTCCTGCGCGAGAGAGGTGTGGAAGTCGAGGTGCGCCCTGGTTCGTGTGGGTGATCCTCGAGCACGGGGAGATACGCGACGACATCCACCACGCGTTCGCCACCCTCGGGTGCGCCGTCATCTGCCGGCGACGACTGCGCACCGCACTTCGTCGGGAGTAAGGGCAGGCGATGCGACCCGGGGGACGGCCTGCTCGATGCGTCAGAACGCACTCACAGCGGTCGGGCCCGCGCAGCCTCACATCCGGGATCTCAGCACGTCGACCTCACAGCCCGGCGCGAAGGGGTCGAAGCCGTGCTCGACCAGCCAGCGAACCCCCAGCAGGCTTCGCAACGACCACCACGCGCGGATCACGTCGCGGTCGGCGTCGGGGCCGTAACCGGCGATGACGTCGTCGAGGTTCTCCTCGTGTCCGAGCGTCAAGGTGGCGAGGTCGAACAGGGCATTGCCCCGGCCCGCCTCGGACCAGTCGATGATGCCGGTGACCTCGTCGCCGTCGACGAAGACGTGGTCGATCTGCAGGTCGCCGTGCGCGAACACCGGAGTCCACGGCCGGAACGCGGCCTCGGCGACCTGGCGGTTGCGGGTGACCAGGTCAGCGGGCAGGACACCGTTCGTCACGAGCAGCTCGCACTCGCGGTCGAGTTCCGCCGCCCACTCGTCGGGACCCCGGCGGCGCCGGCCGGGCCAGGGCGGCAACGGCGCCTCGTGCAACTGCCGGATGACGGCGCCCGCCGCGGCCCACGCCGCCGCCGACGCGGTCGACGGCCCACCGAGGCGGCCGAGCGCCGTCCCCGGGACGGCGGCGATCGCGAGCACGGGCGGCTTGCGCCACAGGACCTGCGGAGTCGGGACCGGCGCGAGGGACATCGCCTCGACCTCGACGTCGATGCGCGCCTGGTCGGCGTCCACCTTCAAGAACACGTCGCCGGCGCGCAGGGTCGCGCGCTCGGAATGGGCGACGACGACTTCGATCTCATCCATGGGCGACCAGTATCCCGGGGATGACCGCCGGCGTCGCCGGGTTTGTCGCGTGCGACGACGCGGCTGGCCACGTCCCGCCACCCGGCGGCCTCGTGCACGGCACCGACCTCCGACCAGGTCAAGCCCACCGCTTCTGTGAGGAGTCCTCAGTGCTGCAACAATCTGTCGTTGCAGTACTGAGGGACTTGGTTCTGGGACTGCTGTCGGGCCTGCCACGCAAAAACTGTTGGAGCATCGCCGAATGGGCCGGGGAGGCCGCTCCGGACGGCAGACAGCACCTGCTCGGAGACCCGGTGAGCCACGACCGGCGACAAGCCGCACAGCCATGGAGATCACGAACTGTGATGGACCGTCAGCGGTCCTCCAACTCGACGAACCGGCTCGCCCATGCCCTGAACCGATCGTCGGACTCCTTCCGCCCGGCCCAGAGCGCGTGCGGGTCCTCCGGCGGCTCAAGGCCGAAGTTCTCGTTCAGCCAGGTGAGGAACTCATGGTGGCCGTCGCTGTGCTCCTCGATGTCCTCAGGGGCGAGAAACCCGAAGTCGGCGACGGGCTCGCTGTCGATCGCCAGAAGCTGGAACAGCTCCCTCAGGTCCCGCGCGATCACATAGAGGTGCCCTTCATCGCCGACCAGGACGACGGGCAGAGCGGCGAGGTCGGTCCGATCGTCGCACCGCCACAGCGCGTAGTCGGAGCCGGAGTGGTTGGCCTGCGCGAAGGGGATGAACCGGCTCAGGAACTCCGGGTGCTCCGACCAGGTGTGGAGGCCGGAGTCTGCGCCGTACCCGCGCAGCTCGAAACCCTCCGAGTAGTAGACCGGGCCGATCCGGTCCTCGAACTCCTTGAGCAGGTTCAGCTCCGGGATCGGCGAGTACGCCTCGCTCATGTGGCCTCCTTGCCCGGCCGGGACGCCTGGCGCGGTTGCGGACGTCTTGCACCGGCCAGGTGATGCTATCCACGCCGGGGACCATCGGGCGGGTGCCGGCGGGCGGCCTCGATCGGGGGCGGGCGAGGTCAGCCGGTCAGGGGCGACGGGCGGGGCGGGTCGCGCTCCTGAAAAGCAGCCGTCAGCGGCTCCGGGCCGTGACGCGCCCTCGCGCGCCGGTGGCGTCCGCAGTCGTTGCGGTGGTCGTCCTCACAGCATGGGGGAGCAGTCGGCATCGGGGTCCCGCGTGATGGCGATCACGTCGTCGAGCCGGTCGCGCACGTCGAGCAGGTCGGTGATCCGCTGGTCGATGCGGGCGCGTTCGGACTCCAGCTGGTCCAGGAGCGCCGGGTGCGCCTCGCCCGAGTCCACGCACGGCAGCACATCGCGGACCACCCTGCTGGGCAGGCCCGCGGCGTACAGCTGTTGGATCAGCCGGACCCGGCCGACGGCGGTGTCGGGGTAGTGCCGCTGGCCTCCGGGGCTGCGGTCGGCCGGGAGCAGATCCTGTTCCTCGTAGTAGCGCAGCGCCCGGACGCTCACCCCCGCCTTGTCGGCGACCTCACCGATACGCACCGGTCCTCCTCCGCCCGGGCGGCCTGCCCGATTTGCACCTGACGTCAACGTCAGGTTCTAGCGTAGTGGGTGTCGGCACTCGCCGAACATTCGCCTCACCGATCTCACGAACGGCCGGTTCCGGCCGCGTGGAAGGGCAGAACATCATGCGGGCAGTCCGTTTTCACGAGTACGGCGGTGTGGAGACCCTCGTGGTCGAGCAGGCGCCGGACCCGCACCCCGGACCCGGTGAGATCCGCATCCGCGTCGCGGCGGCCGGCGTCAACCCCGTCGACTGGAAGGTGCGCTCCGGTGCGGTACGCGAGGTGCTTCCCGTGGACCTGCCCGCGATTCCCGGGCGTGACGCCGTGGGCGTCGTCGACGGGATCGGTGACGGGGTACAGGGGGTGGACATCGGGGACCGCGTCTTCGGCCTGGGCGGCGTCACCGGCGCGACGGCGGAGCTGGCCGTGCTCTCGGCCTGGGCCCACGCGCCCACCACATGGACGGACGAGGAGGCCGCCGGCGCCGGTCTGGCCTCCGTCACCGCGATGGGCGGACTGAAGGCGCTCGGCCCCCTGAGGGGGCGCACCCTGCTCGTCGAGGGCGCCGCCGGAGGCGTGGGCAGTGCCGCGGTCGAGATCGCGGTGGCCCGGGGCGCCACCGTGATCGGGACGGCCAGTGAGCGCAACCACACGTTCCTCACCTCCCTCGGGGCCGTTCCCACCACCTACGGCACCGGCCTCGCGGAGCGCCTGGCCTCCCTGGCCCCGGGCGGGGTCGACCTCGCGCTCGACACCGCGGCCTCCGGCTCCCTGGACGACCTCGTCGCGATCGTGGGCGACCCCTCCCGCGTTTCGACGGTCGCCGACCACGCCAATGCGCAGCGACTGGGCACGCACCTGGCCAACGCGGAGAACGACTCCGCGCTCCTCGCCGAAGCGGGCGAACTCGGCCGACAGGGCCGCTACACACCGCGCATCGAGCGGACCTACCCCCTCGAACGGCTCGCGGAAGCGCACGCCCACGCCGAGCGCGGACACACACGGGGCAAGATCGTGGTCCGCGTCTGAGTCCGTCCGACCGTCCAGGGCTTCCCGCTGCTTCGGCCGCGGGGAGCCCGCGTCCCCGGAGGGGCCGTGCCGATGTCCTTGGGGCGGGAGCGGCGCTCCGGCGCGTCCCCCGCTGTCCCGACCCGCTCGGCGACCGGTTTGCCCCGGCCGATACCCGGGGTGCCCTAGATGAGTAATTCCAAGGGGTGCGTGGTCTGAGCACGAGGCGAGGGAGCCCATGGTCGAGTTGTGACGCAAGACCTGAACTCCCTCGCCCAAGCACTCTACGACACCACCGAGCGGCTCCTGAAGCACCGCCCGGACCTGGCCCCCTGGTGCCCCGCCATCGGTTTCCGACCCCGCCTGTCCGACGCCGACCTGGTCACCCTCGCGCTCATGCAGGCCATGCCCGGACACACCGACGAAACCCGGTGGCTGCGCTACGCCCGCACCCACCTGTCCGAACGCTTCCCCTACCTGCCCCAACAGAGCGGGTACAACAAACGCCTGCGCAAAGCAGCCCCACTGATCCGCACCCTCATCCGCTACCTGGCCACCGACACCAGCGTGTGGACCGACAACACCTGGGTCATCGATTCCACCCCCGTGGAATGCGCCCGCTCCCGCGAGACCGTCAAACGCTCCGACCTGGCAGGATGGGCCCAGTACGGGTACTGCGCCTCCCACTCCCGCTTCTTCTGGGGGCTGCGCCTGCACCTGGTGTGCACCCTGAGCGGGCTGCCCGTGGCCTTCGCCCTGACCGGGGCCAAGGCCGACGAGCGCACCACCTTGACCGGCATGTTCGAAGACGATCCCGGCCTGCTCGCCCAGCGGCCCGGGCAGATACTGATCGCGGACAAGAACTACTACGGGCGCGACTTCGAACGCTCCCTGGACCAGGCGGGGGTGAGCCTGCTGCGTCCGGCCCGCAAGGGCGAGCCCCCGCGGGCCGGAGCGGCGTTCTTCCGGCCGTTGCGGCAGGTGATCGAGTCGATCAACCAGACGTTCAAGGGCCAACTGGATCTGGAACGGCACGGTGGTCGCACCCCGGGCGGGGTGATCGCCCGGGTGCTCCAGCGCATCTTGGCGCTGACCGCGGCGATCTGGCACAACGACCGCACCGGCCAGCCGGTCCTACGCTCGTTGACGGCCTACGACCACTGACCCCTTGGAATTACTCATCTAGCTGCGAACCGCCTATGACCGGACCGCACAAGGGTTCAGAGCGCGGGTGTCCGGTCGCAAGGGCGCCCTGCCCCGGCCCCGTCCGGGCGGGCCCGCCCGCTGGGGAAGCCGCCCCCGAGCGCGAGGTCCACGAGCCTGTCGACGTCGCCGGAGTCGGCCTTCGCGGGGCCGCCGGTTGCACAGCCAGCGGGTGGGGTCAGCCCAGATCCGCCATGACGTAGGGCTCCAGCTCGGCGGCGAACGTCTCGCTTTTGACTCCTTGCGCCATGCCCGGGGTGCCGGAGTCGATCGGGATGCGCAACGCGCTCGGGCACGATGAGTACGCATCGAGGTCGCTGTCGATGACGAAGGTGGCTACTGCCTCACCGGTCCTGGCCTCGTACACCCTGAACGAGTGCGTCGCCGGGTACACCGGGCTCTCCCCGAAATCCCATTCGCCGGTGCCCATCGATGTGAACTCCCGCTGGTGAACACCGGTCAAGCACACGACCAACTGGCCCGGTAACGGTTCGTCCTCCTGCGTTTCCTCGTCGTAGGCCCGCCATTCGTGAGGCACCGTGTAGATGTCGAAAGATCCACTCCCCAGGTCAGAGCCGGATGAGGGCAACAATTCCACGCCGACCAGCACGAGGTGCGGTCCGGGACCCGCGTAGGGAGGCGCGGCCGGGTTCGGAACGCCCCCACCGCCGAGGCAGTAGTCGACGGAATTCGAGGGCTCCGGTGAAGTGGGAGCTGCCGTCGGCACGATCGGGGTGGGTGAGGGAGTCGGTTCCGGCTCACCCGACCCGCCGCATCCTGGGGCGCTCGCCAGCAGCACAGCGATCAGGGACAGCGCACTCCGGTATGGCATGCGTTTCATGGAACCGTAAAACCGTAAAGACGTGCCGAAGGGAACTCTGGTTGTTCCATTCTCCGTTCTGGGAAGACCTCGGTTTCTGGCCTGCTCGACCGGTTCCCCGAGTTGTGAGGGGCGGAGCGTCAGTGGCACACGGTGAAGAACATTCCGGTCGCGCTCGGCCTTTGAGAAGCCCTCATGGTCGCTGCCCGCATCAGGCTGCGGCTTCCTCGTGACGTGCCGGGCGGGGCACCCGGCGGGGGCTGATCAGGATCAACGTCGTCGCCACGGCGAGGCCGGACAGGAGGGCGGATACGGTCAGGACGGCTTGAACCCCGCCGGTGACAGCTTCGCGGTCGGCGCCGCCGTAGAGGGTGTAGACGGCGCCGAGCGCTGCGGTACCGATACCGGCTCCGACGGAGGCCAGGGTGGAGACGCTTCCGGCGACCATGCCGACGCGTTCGGGTGCGGTGACGTTGACCGCCACGGCCATCACCGGCGCTCCGGCGATGCCGCCTCCGGCGCCCCAGGCCAGCAGCGGGACCAGGAGCACCCACCACGGGGTGTCGGGGGCGACCAGCAGCGCCAGCGCGAGGAGCCCGGCGCCTTTGAGGGTGTAGCCCAAGCCGATGACCAGACCGGGCGCCCAGTGGCTGAGGAGCTTGGAGCCGACCATTCCGGTGATCATCTGCGCGAGGAAGATCGGCGTCATCAACAGGCCCGCGAGGGTCGGGCCCAGCAGCAGCGCGTCGGCGAAATACAGCACCAGGTAGACAGAACCCCCGATGCTCAGAACACGGGAGAGGAACACCGCGAGCATCGCCCCGGAGAACGCCGGCTGGGTGAACAGCCGCAACTCCAGTGTCGGCTGGGGCACGCGGAACTGGAGGACGGAGAACCCCGCCAACGACGTGAGCGCAACGATCAGCAGTGCCGTGTCCTGTATGCCCCAGGTTGCCTCTGGGCGGAGCATGAGCGTGGTGGCGGCGCCGAGACCGACCATCAGCAGCACGCTGCCCAGCCAGTCCGGACGGGCAGCGGGGCCGGGCTGCGCGGTGCGTGGCAGCACACGCGCTGCGACGATGTAGGCCGCGATGCCCAGGGGGATATTGATCCCGAAGACGGCCTGCCATCCGAAGGCCTCGATCAGCAGCCCGCCCAGGGTCGGGGCGAGCAGCCCGGCCGCGGTGGCGAACGATCCCCAGGCGCCGATCGCGAGGTTGCGTTCTTCACCCGAGTACCGGTCCGAGAGCAACGGGATGCCGTTGACCATGATCACCGCAGCCCCGGCGCCCTGGACGACCCGGGCGAGGTTCAAGAACCCCAGGCTCGGCGCCAGCATCGCCGCCAGCGAGGCCAGGGTGAACACCGCGATCCCGGTCAGGAACAACGGCCGCCGCCCCCACCGGTCGGAGAGGCTTCCCACCACCTGCGTGAGGGCGCCCATGGCGACCGTGTAGGTCACCACCACCGACTCCACGGAACCTCCATCGGCGACGTCGGCGCTGATCAGCGGTAACCCGAGCGCGACGATCGTGATGTCGACGACCACCAGCCCGGTGGAGGCCATCACCAGCACCAGCACCCCGCTCAACGGCGGCAGACGACGGGACTTCTCGGCGGCCATACGATCCTCGGCTTTCGACGCGTCAAGGGTTACCTGAGCCAGGGTGCGGCACCAACGACCTAAAAGTCAATGTGTGTGAAGTTTAAGTGTGCGGCCCTAGGATGGGGCCATGCCCAGCTCGCAACGCCGCCGACCGACGACCCGCAAGGGCCGCCCCGTGCTCACCCGCGAAATCATCGCGACCAAAGCCTTGGAGATGGCCGGCGCACAGGGGTTCCGCGCGATCACGATGCACGCCCTGGCCGCCGAACTCGGGGTGACCGTGCGGGCGTTGTACAACTACGTCGAGAACCGCCGCCAGGTCATCGACCTCACCGTCGACCTCATGCTCGACGCCTGGAACCCGCCCCCGCTCGACCCCGGGACCTGGGAGGACTCGGTAGCCGCCCACGCCCGATCACTGCGAGCGCTGTACCGGCGCTGGCCCCGCGCCCTGCTCGTCGCCGTCGACGAGGACACCCCGCCGACCTCGGTCCACCCCAACCGGCTGACCAACCTCGACCGGTTCCTGACACTGCTGCGCGACATCGGCCTCGACACCACCGCCGCGCTCGACGTCCACCGGCACCTGTCCCTGCTCGTGTTCTCCTTCGCCCTGATGGTCGACCACCCCGCCGACCGCGCCACCACCGCGAACCGACCACTCATCCCCGCCCCCTGGCTGGAGGAACACACCGACCTCGACATCCCCACCCTCCGCGAAGCCGCCGCCCTCCCCACGCCGAGCCCGGACGAACAGTTCCAGGCCCTGATCGCCTTGATCACCACACAGGTCAGAAGCCACCTCCACAGTCGGTAACCGGGTTGCTGCAAGGAACGCACCGCGTACGAGGGATGGCACGGTCTCGTCACAGGCCGGGGCGTTAGAGGGCCTGGACCGGTGGCTGGACGCCGGGAACGAATCCGGCGGGGGCCGCACCGTCTCCACGGCGGCCCCGGCCGCCGGCGAACGGCCCCGTGTACGGTCTGCGGCATGACAGCAGAGGAAGCGAAGGCCCCCAGGCCCCGGGTGCAGCTGGTCATCGGCATCGTCCGCCAGGGCCACGAGGTCCTGCTCGTGCGGGAGAGCCTCGGCAGCGGCGGCGAGATGTGCTGGTCACTGCCCGGCGGCGGGGTCGAGGACGGCGAGCTCATGCACGAAGCCCTGCGCCGCGAGCTGCGGGAGGAGACCGGGCTGTTGGTGGGCGACCCGGTGAGGACCGCGTTCCTCATGCACATCGACTCCGAGGAGCACCCCTCCGCAGTGGCCGCAGCCTTCGAGATCGACGAGTGGTCGGGGGACATCGCCCCGCAGGACGACGACATCGAACACGCCGCCTTCTTCCCCCTGCCCGACGCCCTGAAGCTGCTCGGCGAACTGGACAGCCCGACACAGCGGGAGCCCATCCTCGGCTACCTGACCGGGGCCGTCGCGTCGGGGGCCACCTGGCTGTACCGCAACCGGGGCACGCAGGAGAGGCTTGTCGCCCGCTGGTGACGCCAGACCGCATCCACTGTCGTCTTCGCGGCTGCCAACGGTCGCGCGGCCTCGCGCACGGCACCCCGTGAACCGGCGTCGCGTTCCGGGACCGCACCCGGTGCCACGACGGCGGCGGACCCGGCCGCTCCGCCGGTCACCGCGACCGCGCATGACATCTGTCATCCCGGGCCCGTGCGGAGCGCAGAGGTATCCCGTGACCGGTGGCACTCGGTTGCGGGCGCACCCCGAAATACGTTCGTGGCATGTACCGCAACGATGACTTCTCCGCCCCTCCTCCACCCTCGCGACCGGCCGCCGAGCCGTTCCTCACGGCGTGGGACGGCGGTGCGGGGCAGGCCCCGCCGCCCCCGCTGTCCGGGGAGCCGGCCCGTCCCGCGCCGGCCCCTGGGCGCCGCGGTCCGCGGGCGGTCCCGCCGGGCGTGGAGTACCACCGCGTGCTCGCCGGGGACAAGCGCCGCATCGGTCGGGGAGTCCTCGCGATCGTGCTCCTGGTGGCGGGGCTGTTCGTCTTCGGCCTTGCCTTCGTCCAGGCCGCTACCTTCCTGGACACGCGGATGGGCAACACCAACCCGGCGGCGGGCGGCACCGACTACACACCGCTCTACCACGCCGCGGGCATGCTCTCCCTCGCCCTGCTCATCCCATGGAGCATGCTCATCCAGCGGTGGCTCTACGGGGTGAGGGGCGCCTCGCTGCACTCGGTGGTCTCGGGTTTCCGGTTCGACGTGTTCGGCCGGGCCCTGCTGTTCATCGGCCCCGTCTGGCTGGTCGCCGTGTTCGTCATGAACGTCTCGATGCCCGTCGAGCAGACCTACTGGCCGGTCGCCGACCTGGTCGGCGTGCTGGTCGGCACCCTCCTGCTGACGCCCCTGCAGTCGGCCGGCGAGGAGTACGGCCTCCGCGGTCTCGTCCTCCGGGTCACCGGGAGCTGGAGCCGCGGGCCGCGCACCGGGCTGGTCCTCGGCGTCCTCGTCTCCAGCCTGCTGTTCACGACCGTCCACGGCGCGGACGACCCGTGGATCAACCTCTGGTACTTCACCCTCGCCGTCAGCCTGGCCGTCATCACCTGGCGCACCGGCGGCATCGAGATCGCCGTCGTCGTCCACGCCCTGCTCAACACGCTCACCTTCATCATCGTCACGGCCCTGCACTCCGACATCGGCAGTGCTGTCACGGACCGGTCGGTGGGCACAGGGTCGGCCGTCCTTCTCGTGCCGAGCGTCACCGTCGCCGCGATCGCGGCAGTGGTGTGGCTGCGCACGCGCAGGTCGGGACCGGCGCTCACCCCTTCCGACCCGCACCCCGTGCGGGTCTGACGGGGCGACGGCGGCCATGGGCGCACGGCCGCCGGCCGGCGTCGGCGGGGCCCGTCGACGTCTCCCTCTCCCGAACGCCGATGACCTTCTGTCCGGGGCCCGGTCTACAAAGACGGCTACAGACGGATCGACGGGAGCAACTCATGGGACAACTGGTCGTGGTCGAGTTCGTGTCGCTGGACGGCGTCATGCAGTCGGTCCTCTCCGCGGACGAGGACCGGGAGGGCGGGTTCGACGGGGGCGGCTGGGTGCTGCCCTACGTCGACGACGTCGTGGAGCGGGTCATGAGCGAGGCCACGGCCGGAGCCGGCGCTCTGCTCCTCGGCCGCAGGACGTACGAGATCTTCGCCGGAACCTGGCCGTACGCGGACATGGACGATCCCGCCGTTGCGGCGATGAACGCGATGCCCAAGTACGTCGCCTCACGCACCCTCGAGGAGCTCGGGTGGAACAACTCCGTCCTCCTCGGCGCAGACCTGGTGGCGGAGGTCGGCCGGATCAAAGCCGAGACGGAGGCGGAGACCGTGGTGCTGGGCAGCGGTGACCTGCTCCGGACGCTGGTCGGGCACGACCTCGTCGACGAGTACCGCCTGCTGGTCTTCCCGCTCGTCCTGGGCAGGGGCAAGCGGCTCTTCGCCGAGGGCACGGCCCCGCGCCGCCTGGCCCTGGCCGCCACACGGTCGACACCGTCCGGAGTCCTGATCAACACGTACCGCCGCGTAGGGGAGAGCGGCCCCACCGCCTAGGCCCGCCGGCTTCGGCTCGTGCGGAGAGGGGCTTCCACCCTGATGGGAGCCCCTCGCCGGACATGCGGGCGCGCGGCCGTCGTCGCGTCCCCTCACGGAGCGGCACGGACGTGGTTGGATTGGCGGCGCACCTTCGCGCCGGAACGTCCTGGCTCGTCGGGCGCTCGCTGCGCTGCCGCCCCTCGATCGTCTGCCGACGGGCCGGCCGGAGCGCCCTGGAGAAAGGCCGTCCCGGCCCGCTGCCCGACGGCACACCCCCGTGAGGAACCACGCGATGAGCACCCCGCCCGCCTTCCCCCTGAAGCCCGTTCCGATCCACGTCGGCGACGAGGTCCTCGACGACCTGCGCGCCCGCCTCGCATCGACCCGCCCGCCGCTGGACGAGGGGAACGGGGACTGGTCCTACGGCGTTCCCGACAGCTATCTCCGTGACCTGGTCGCCTACTGGCGGGACGGCTACGACTGGCGAAAGGCCGAGGCCGCCATCAACGTCCACGAGCACTACCGGGTGGACGTCGCCGGTGTCCCGGTGCACTTCATGCGCAAGCCCGGCCGCGGCCCCCGGCCGATCCCGTTGATCCTCACGCACGGCTGGCCGTGGACGTTCTGGCACTGGTCGAAGGTGATCGGCCCGCTCGCCGATCCGGCCGCGTTCGGAGGTGACCCCGAGGACGCCTTCGAGGTCATCGTGCCGTCCCTGCCCGGCTTCGGCTTCCCCGGCCCGCTCACCGGCTTTCCGGACGTCAACTTCTGGAAGGTCTCCGACCTCTGGCACACCCTGATGACCCGGACCCTGGGGTACGCGAAGTACGCCGCCGGGGGCTGTGATATCGGCGGGATCGTCTCCAGCCAGCTCGGCCACAAGTACGCCGACGCGCTGTACGGCGTCCACATCGGCTCCGGGCTGCCGCTCGACTTCTTCAACGGCCCCCGGGCCTGGGACTTCGCCCGCAACCGGCCCCTCACCGACGACCAGCCGGCCGATGTCCGCGCCCGGATCGTCGAGATGGACCACCGCTCGGCGAGCCACCTCGCCGTGCACATGCTCGACGGCGCCACCCTCGCCCACGGTCTGAGCGACTCACCCGCCGGACTGCTCGCCTGGCTGTTGGAGCGGTGGAACGCCTGGAGTGACAACGGCGGCGACGTCGAATCCGTCTTCACCAGGGACGACCTGCTCACCCACGCCACGATCTACTGGGCGAACAACTCCATCGCCACGTCGATGCGCTACTACGCCAACGCCAATCGCTACCCCTGGACCCCCTCCCACGACCGCACCCCGGTCGTGCAGGCCCCGGTCGGCCTCACCCTCGTCACCTACGAGAACCCGCCCGGCGTCCACACCGCCGCCGAACGCGTCCGGGCGTTCAGGAACGGCCCGCAGGGCGACTGGTTCAACCACGTCAACGTCAACGCCCACGACCACGGCGGCCACTTCATCCCCTGGGAGAACCCCGGGGCCTGGGTGGACGACCTGCGCCGCACCTTTCACGACATCAGGCCCTGACCGGCCTGCGCGGGCTCCCGGACGGACGGCCGGGCGGACACCGCCCGGCGGGGGAGTGCGCGTAGCCCGACCGGCCCCTCCCGTTCGTCTCTCAGGCCCCCGGCTCCTGGCGGACGCGCTCCTGGTGGCGACGGGCCTTCAGGCGGTTGCCGCAGGTCTTCATCGAGCACCAGCGGGCGGTGTTGGCGCGGCTGCGGTCCAGGAGGAAGAGGCGGCACTCGTCGTTGCCGCAGGGGCGCAGCCGGCCGGGCCTGCGTGCCCGGACCTCGTACCAGGCGAGCACCAGCTCCACCGCGAGCCTCCGTTCGGGCGGCCCGTGCAGAGGCCACCGCAGCTCCTCCCGGCCGACCTCGGGGACCCGGTGGGCGCCGGCGAGGATCCGCCGCAGCTCCGTCTCGGGCAGGGGGCCGCGGGTGGCGGCCTGGACCGCGTCCCTGGCCGTCCGCAGCCAGTCGAGCGCCGGCGCCTCGTCCGGGCCGCCGTGCTCCTGCGCCCACCGCCGCAGCACGGCGTCATCGGCCCACAGGTCCCGCGGCCGGCCGTCCACCACCGGGGTGCTGTTCAGCGCCTCCAGCAGCGCCTGTTCGTCGATCACGACCGCCCACCTCCCTGCCTAACCCTCTTGGTTCACTTGACAGGTTACCTCGAATGGGGTCCACTGTGGGTGTCGATAACCACCAAAATGGATTGATAGGGTTAGTCATGGTCGAGGTCCGCCACCAGTACGCCACCGTTCGAGGGCACCGCGTCTTCTACCGGGAGGCCGGCCCCCGCGAGGCGCCGGCCCTGGTGCTCCTGCACGGTTTCCCCACCAGCTCGCGCATGTTCCGCCACCTGATCCCGCGGCTCGCCGACCGGTTCCGCGTCATCGCCCCGGACCACCTCGGGTTCGGCCACTCCGACACCCCGCCGGCCGACACGTTCAGCTACACCTTCGACGCGCTCACCGACATCACCGAGGCGCTCCTGGCCGAGATCGGCGTCGACCGCTACGCCGTCTACGTGCAGGACTACGGCGCCCCCATCGCCTGGCGGCTCGCGCTCCGCGCCCCGGAGGCGGTCACCGCGGTGGTCTCCCAGAGCGGCAACGCCTACGAGGAGGGCTTCGTCCCGCAGTTCTGGGCGCCCCTGTGGGCCTACGCCGAGGACCCGGGACCCGGCACGGAGCCGGCTGTCCGCGCCGCACTGGGGCCCGACGCCGTCCGCTGGCAGTACCTCCACGGCGTGGACCGCCCGGAACTGGTCGACCCCGACACCTGGACGGCCGACCACCGCGACATCAGCCGCCCCGGCAACGACCTCGCGCAGCTCGCCCTCTTCCGCGACTACGCCGCCAACCGGCCCCTGTACCCGCGGCTGCACACGTACTTCCGGGAGAGCCGCGTCCCGCTCCTGGCCGTATGGGGGGCCGGGGACCTCATCTTCGGCCCCGACGGTGCGCGCGCCTTCGCCCGGGACCTGCCGGACGCCGAGATCCACCTGGTGCCCGGAGGCGGCCACTTCCTGCTCGAGAGCCACCTGGACACCGTGGTCGGCCACATGCGGGACTTCCTGGGCCGCACGCTGCCGTGACCAGGGCGGGTCTGACGCCGCGGCCCCCGGCGCGGGCTGTGACGCTCCTCGGCCCCCGGGCGGCCACGGCGGCCGGCGCCGCCCGGACACCCGCCGTGCGTGCCGGCGCCCCTCGGCGCGCACGGCAGGGAACGCCCGTCCCAGGGCCCCGCCCAAGCCGGGACAGTGGCGCGCCCCCGCCGGTGAGGCGGGAATCGGAGTTCTCCTGCGCCCGCCGGCCTCCCCGGTGAGGATGGGGCCATGCCCCTCCCGCGCCCCCTCCCGCGCCCCCTCCCGCGCCCCGGCCGCACTCCTCGCCCTCGCCCTCACCGCGTGCGGCGGACAGGACACGGCCCCCGACCCTGAACCCTCTCCCACCGCCGACGCCTCGACCTCCCCCTCTCCCGAGGGCCTGTCGCAGGAAGCCCTGGAGCAACAGGAGATCGACACCATCTCGGCGTGCACGCACGCGCGCATGGCCGCGGAGTCGTGGGACGTGGCCGCCGGTGTGGAGCCGGCGGAACCCGGTGTGGACGTCGACAGCACCATCACGTCCTTGACCGAGCTGGGCGACCTCTACGCCGGGACGGCTGCCGATTTCCTGACAACGGCGACCCCGGAGGCCCGGGAGGCGGTGGCCGACCAGGCTTCACCTCAAGGAATGGTGGCGGTCCTACGCGAGTGGTGCCTGGACACCGGGGTCATCGACGAGGAGGGGGAGCCGATCGACCCTCCGCCCGGGTACGAGCCCCCTTCCGAGGCGGAGTGACCCGGCCCCTCGCCCAGGAGGGACGTGGCCCGTCGTCCCAGGACGACGACCCGCTCAGGGGAAAGCCCGCCCTTCACACCTGTGGAGGGCGTGGCTTCTTCGCGTCCAACCGCACACCTGTCGTGCACGGCCGCGTCAGGTCTGGAAGGGCGGGGGGTTGGTCCCGCGCATGCGGTAGTCGGGGCGGGGCCGTTCCAACCGGATCGACTCCAGCACGGTGTAGGCGTGGTACTTGGTCTGGGTGGTGGCGCCCGCCAGGCGCTCCCACCACAGCTGCCCGTTACTGGTCCGCTTCTCCAGGACGTGCCGGGTGGTGTAGTTCGCCATGGAACTGATCCAGTTCTCCGTGCCGACGAAGACCCTGTCCTGGCCGGCGCCGGCCAGGATGCCGACCAGCACGTCGGAGCCGCTGAACCGCTCGACCGCCGCGGTGGCCCCTTCGAGCACGTCGGCGAAGTACTCCACGCACAGCTCCACCTGCTCACGGGTGCCGTAGTGCATGTGGTGCCCGCCGACGAAGAAGTCGAAGTCGTACTCGAGGATCTGGGAGTGCGCCTCGTACCAGCCGGAGATGTTCTGCGAGGCGTCGCAGTGCATGAACGTCACGGAGCCCGGGCTCAGGATGTCCACAGCGGTGAGCACCTTCTGCCGGGGGGCGTAGACGAAGATGTTCCCCGGGCAGTGGTTCTCGCCCTTGTAGGACAGGTGCAGCTCCACGCCGCCCACGTCGAGGACGTAGTCGTTCTCGAACGTGCGCGTCGGCACCGGGCGCTTGGGGTCGGGGAACCGCTCCAGGAGTTCCTTGGTGATGCGGTGGGCGACGATCTCGACGTCGGGACCGAACACGGAGGCCGCGCCGATGTGGTCGGCGTGCCAGTGGCTGTAGACCACGTGGGTCACCGGTTGGTCGGTGACCTCCTCGATCGCCGCCAGCATGTTCTCGCCCAGCGTCGGCGGTGCGTCGATGGCGACCACGCCCTCGCCGGTCACCACGAACGCGGCGTCGTAACCGGCGCTGGTGACCCAGTAGAAGCCGTCGCGCAGTTCCTCCACGTGGTAGCCGTACTTCTGGAAGCGCTCACTCCGCAGATACGGGGGGTAGTAACCCTTGGGGTCGGAGGGGTCGTCCTCCCCGACCCGGGGGAAACCGTAGTGGTCGATGCCGTAGAAGTCCGGGGCGCTGTCGGCGGTGATGGTTTTCTGGCCGCTGGGGCACATGGATGAAATACCTTTCCTTGCTCTTCGCTCTTGTGGAACATGCGGTCCTCGGCGCGGCGCACGACCGGCCGCGCTGTTCCGGTCACGTGAACCGCAGGACCGCCTTGGTGATCCGACCCGAGCCCGCGTCGTCGAACGCGGTGTTGATGTCGGTGAAGTCGTAGAAGGACAGCAGCCGGTCGATCGGGAACCGGCCCGCCCGGTAGAGTTCGGCGAGTTCGTCGACCAGCAGCGGCGAGACCGCGTCGCCCTGGATGATGCCTTGCAGCGACTGGCCCATCGTGAGCCGGCCCGCGTCGACCACCGCGCCCCCGCCCTCGTGGAAGGCCACGAAGCCGAACCGCCCCATGGGCGCCAGCGCGCCGACACCCGCGTCGAGGTTCTCCGCCCGGCCGCTCGTGTCCAGGACGTACTCCATGCCGCGCTCCTGGACCGCGCGGAGCTCGGCTGCCAGGTCCCCGACCAGCCCGGGGTCGACGGTGTGGGTCGCTCCCAGTTCGCGCGCGAGTGCGAGCCGGTCGGCGTCGACGTCGACCGCCACGATGACGGCCGCACCCGCGACGCGCGCCGCCATGACCGCAGCCAGGCCCACGGCGCCCACGCCGAACACGGCGAGGGACGCGCCCACCGGAACGGCGAGGGCCTTGAGCACGGCCCCGGCGCCCGTCTGCAGACCGCAGCCCAGCGGGGCCATGACCTCGAGGGGCAGGTCGGCGGGCACCTTGATGGTGTTGCGCTGGTGGGTGAGGGCGTAGGTGGAGAAGGAGGACTGCCCGAAGAAGTGTCCGCGGGGTTCGGGGCCGGTGTCGGGCCCACCGGCGGTGTGCAGCCCGTTCGACCCGTCCAGGCGGGCCCCCGCGAAGTTCGCCGCCCAGACGTCGTCGCAGTAGGCCGCGTGCCCGGAGACGCACGGCTTGCACCGACCGCACGAGTGGTAGGAGAGCACGACGTGGTCACCGGGTGCGACGGAGGTGACGGCGCTGCCCGTGCGTTCGACGATCCCCGCGCCCTCGTGCCCCAGCACCACGGGCAGCGGTGTCGCCATCCGCTGGGCCCGCACGTGGGCGTCGGTCGCGCATATCCCGGTCGCGACCATCCGGACCAGGACCTCGTCGGGCCGGGGTTCCTCGACCTCGACGTCGCGGAACTCGAACGGCCCGTCCTGCTTCTCGATCACGGCGGCCAGCGCGGGTGTGGTCGTACGGCGTTGCCCGCTCACAGGGCCCCGCCGACGCCGAAGCGACCGGGGACAGCATTCATCGACGACTCCTGGAATCGGTGTGGTGCGGGCCGAAAGACCCTCGAGCGGGACTGAACCTACGGCAGCCGTTCGGGTCCGCGAATCGGTCGCCGTATCGGTCACGGCCGCAGGTGCTGCCGGAGGCCGGTGCGCGCGGCCTGTTCCACCCGGGCGATCAGTCGGCTGTTGTGGACGGCGTGCGCGAATCCCGGGGTGTCGTACGTCCTGTTCCTGATGTCGCGGGCCAGAGCGGCATACACCTCTCCCACGTTGACGGAGGCGCCCGTCCAGACCTCCGCGGCGGTCGGGCCGGCGCCGGAGGCGACGGGGGCGTCGGGCGCCGTGAACTCCGCACTCGAGGTCAGCACGAGGTCGCCGACCTGAACACCCGCGGGATGGTCGCCGGTCAGCGCCAGCCGGCCGTCCGTTCCGCGGACCTCCAGGCTGAAGCGGGCGTCCGCCGCGGGTACGCCCGCCAGGACCTGCACTCCCACCGGCGCACCCGAGGCGGTCTTGACGACGGCGTCGAGGTGGTCCGGTGTCTCCCGAACCGACATCTCGCCGGTGTCGGTCAGCCGTACCCGTGGCCACAGGAGTTCGGTGCGCGCGTCGATCTCGGTGACGCGCCCGAGGACCGCCTCGACCACGTCGAGCACGTGGCCCACCGCGATGGTCAGGAAACCGGCTCCCGCCGCCGCCTTGTCGAAGTACGCGTAGGCGCTCACCGACTCCGGGCCGTTGCCGAACGTCGTCGCGGCGACCCGTGCCGAGAGCAGTCGCCCCAGCCGGCCCTCCGCCACGATCTGCCCGGCGCGGCGCACCGAGGGGTTGTGCCGCCCCTGCAGGCCGATCGCCGTGTGCAGTCGGCCCGCCGCCGCGGCCATCTCCTCGGTTTGCGCGACGGTCGCGCCCAGCGGGGACTCCGAGTACACGGCCTTGCCCGCCGCGAGTGCCGCCAGCACGAGTTCGCGGTGGGCCGGAACCTTGACGGCCACGGTGACGAGATCGACGGAGGGGTCGCCGATCAGTTCGAAGGGATCGGCGAACCAGGACTCGGCGCCGAACACCTCGGCCGCGCGGCGCGCACTCTCCTCGCGCCGGGTCGCCACGGCCGCCAACCTGAACTCCGGCTGCGCCGCCAGGGCGGGGACGTGCGACGCCCCCGCCCAACTCGCCTCGGTGTCGGCGCCGATGACGCCGACACGGATCGGGCTGTTCGACATGATGTGCGGTTCCGTTCTTGATGAGCGGCCGGCGTACGGCTGGTCCGTAGGTCCGGTCCGCTGTCGGGGCGCGGAAGTGGTGGGGCCGTCCCGGAGGCGTCGCGCCACCGCCCGGGAGCCGACCGGTTCGGTCGGCGGGCGCGCGGGGCGGTACGCGCCCCGCCGCCTTCTCAGCGGTCGACGGCGGCCATGTCGGCGGCGGCGTGGCGCTCGCCGGAGGCCGGCGCCAGTTCGTTCAACCGGGTGATCTGGGCGCCGGTGAGCCGCAGGCCGTCGGCGGCGGTGTTCTCCTCGAGACGGTCGGCGCGCCTGGTGCCCGGAATGGGAGCGATGCCTTCGCCCTGCGCGAGCAGCCACGCGAGGGCGACCTGCGCCGGCGTGGCTCCGACCTCCGCGGCGACCCCGCTCACCCCATCGACGATGCGCAGGTTGCGCGCGAGGTTGCCGCCGGTGAACCGGGGGTTGGTACGCCGCCAGTCGTTGGCGTCCAGGCCGTCCAGCGAGCGGATGCCGCCGGTGAGGAAGCCGTGCCCGAGAGGCGCATAGGGGACCAGGCCGATCCCCAGTTCCCGCAGAGCGGGCAGCACGTCGGCCTCGACGTCACGGGTCCACAGCGAGTACTCCGTCTGGACGGCGGCCACGGGGTGGACCGCGTGGGCCCGGCGGATCGTTGCCGAGGCCGCCTCCGACAGGCCGATGTGGCGCACCTTGCCCGCGGCCACCAGTTCGCCCAGCGCGCCCACCGTGTCCTCGACGGGGGTGCCGGGGTCGACGCGGTGCTGGTAGTACAGGTCGATGCGGTCGGTTCCGAGACGCCGCAGGGAGCCCTCCACCGCCGCGCGGATGTTGGCGGGGGTGCTGTCGGGGCCCGGTCGGCCGGTGTGGGAGACGAGGCCGAACTTGGTGGCGACGACGACCTGGTCGCGGCGGCCGCTGATCGCGCGGCCCAGGAGTTCCTCGTTGACGTAGGGCCCGTAGGCCTCGGCGGTGTCCAGATGGGTGGCGCCGAGGTCCACGGCCCTCTGGACGGTGCGGATCGACGCGGCGTCGTCACGGCCTGCTCCGGTGTAGAACGCGGACATTCCCATGACGCCGAGGCCGATGCGCGAGACCTGGAGTCCGCCGAGCGATGTGGTCCGCATGCGGTGGTCCTTCCTGGACGGGTCGCCGGTCCGCGGTGGCGCACCTGTGCCGGTGTGCCCCGGGCCGTGCGAACTTGACGCATCAAGTTCTACGTGACTCAACTTGATCCGTCAACAACGGCGGTTAGGATGGGGTCATGGCGAGAATCACGGCGGGGGAGCACGGGTCGGACCGGGACGCGTCCCAGGGGCCGACGACCGAGAGGGCGGAGCCCGGCGAGGATCTCCACGCGGGACGGCCCGCCCCTTCGGCTGCGCCGGCGCGGTGGCTGGAGCCCGACGAGTTGGCGGCGTGGCTGGCCAACTCCGCGCTCATGATCAGCCTGCCGGCCGCGCTGGACGCGCGGATGCAGCGCGAGTCCCGGATGACCTTCTTCGAGTACATGGTGCTCTCGGTGCTCTCCGAGCAGCCGGCGCACACCCTGCGCATGAGCGAGCTGGCCGCGCGCACGTCGGCGTCGCTGTCGCGGTTGTCGCACGTGGCGGGGCGGCTGGAGAAGCGCGGACTGCTCACACGGGCCCGGGTTCCGGGGGCCGGTCGGCGCACCGACGCGATACTGACCGAGGCCGGTCACGAGGCGGTGGTGGCGGCGGCGCCGGGGCACGTCGCGGCGGTCCGCGAGTATCTGATCGACGGCCTGGGGCCGCAGGAGCTCGCGGCGCTGCGCCGTATCGGCACCGCGGTCGAGGCCGCCATCAAGCACGGGCGATCCGAGAGCGGCTCAGCGGCACCGGCTCCCGAGGAGGGAGCGACATCCCGGGCGGACGGTCCCACACCGCCGCACGGGTAACCCCGCCGCCCGGTCCCGGACGGCCGGGGGTGGGGGCTCACCGGTCGTCGGTGACGGTCCCTCACTCCCGGTCGTTCTCGACGCTCCACTCGACGAGCGGGTGCAGGACGCGCATCAGCCCGGCCCCGCGTTCGGTGGGCCGGTACAGGATCTGCACCGGGGTGGTCGGCACGACCGTCCGGTCGATCAGCCCGTGGGCCTGCAGTTCCCGCAGGCGCTGGGACAGCAGCTGGTTCGAGATGCCGGGAACGTACGAGCGGTACTCGACGAACCTGCGGGCGCCCCGCACGGACGCCAGCAGCACCGAGGCGGTCCACTTTTTGCCCACGATCTCGACCGAGCGCTGGAAGCTGCGGCACACCTCGTCGTCGATGTACTCGAATTCGTCGGCTGCACCACCGTGTGCGGAGGGAGCCGCGGACGTGTCGGTCGGTCGGGATCTGGCCATGCGGGCAGGGTACCGGAGAGGGTCATCTTTGCTGACCGAGTCATGTCTGTTTTGTTGCTGAAGGGAGCTGTTGGGCAGTCTTGGACCATGAACACGCATCCCATCTGTCGGGAATCGCCATGAACCGGGGACACTCGCCGGGACACGGACCGCACCCGCCCGCCGGTGCCGCTCGCGAGCCCCTCACCGCCGATCGAGCGCCATGAAACCGCCGCTTTCCGACACGCACACCGCCGAAGCCGGGGTTCTCCCGGCAACGGCGGAGCCGATCGGCCGCCAGGAGGAGACCGCGGCCCTCGACGGGCTTCTCTCGGGGGCACGCGGCGGTAGGGGCGGCGCCCTCGCGCTGTGGGGCGAACCGGGCATCGGCAAGTCCACCCTGCTGCGCTACGCCCACGACCGGGCCGCGGACTTCGTCCGGCTCGGCCACCGGGCCACCCGGTCGGAGTCGGACCTGCCCTTCGCCGGGCTGCACGGGCTGCTGCGACCGGTGGCCGCGCGGACGGGGTCGCTGCCGACGGACAGGGGCGCGGCATTGCGTACCGCACTCGAAGCGGGTACGGCGTCGGCGAACCCTCTCCCGGTGGGGGCGGCCGTGCTGTCGCTGCTCTGCGCGATCGCCGAAGAGCGGCCCGTCCTCGTCTTGCTGGACGACGCGCAGTGGCTCGACGCAGCCAGCGCGCGGTGTCTGGGCATCCTCGTCCGGCGTGTGGCGGCGCATCCCGTGGTGGTGCTGGTGGCCGACCACGGCGACCCGGCCGCCCGGCCGTGGGAGGGCATCCCCGACGTGCGGGTCGAGGGCCTCGCCGAGGAGAGCGCCCGCCACCTTCACACGACCGTGGCCCCGCGCGCCGACGAGGCCGTGGTGCGGGCGGCGGTCGAGGAAGCGGGGGGCAACCCCCTGGCGCTGCTGGAGTCGGTCGGGGCCGACTGGGGCCCCGACGAGGTCGAACCCCTCCCCGGCCGGCTGCGGCCGCCCGTCGGACCGCGGCTGTGTCGCGCCTTCCGTGCCGCGATCGAGGCCCTGAGCCCCCCGGCGCGGTTGCTCACCGTACTCGTGGCGGCCGAGGACCACGGTGACCTGCTCGTGGTGCGGCGGGCCGGACGCGCCTTCGGCATCGACGACACCGCCTGGGACGAGGCGGCGGACGCGGGCCTGCTGCGCGTGAGGGGCGACCGAGTGGGGTTTCGCCACCCCGTCGTGCGCAGAGCCGTCTACGAGTGCTGCGGTGCCGCGGAGAGGCGGCGGGCGCACCAGGCCCTGGCCGCCGCGCTGCCGGACGAATCGGAGGAGCACGCCTGGCACCTCGCCTCCGCGGCACACGACCACGACGAGGACGTCGCCGGACTGCTCGAACGGACCGCGGCCCGCTCCCGGCTCCGCGGTGCCATGGAGGCGGAGGCACGGGCGCTGCGGCGGGCCGCCGAACTCTCCCCGGCGCCGATCGACGCCTCCCGGAGGCTCGCCGGAGCCGCACGGGCCGCCTGGGACGCCGGGTGGGCGACCACCGCGGAGCGCCTGCTCGACGACGCGGAGCGGTTGGCCCCGGGGACCCACATCGCCCGCTGCAGCCTGGGCCTGCGGGGTGTCATCGAGTCGTCCCGCGGCGCCCCCGAACTGGCCCACCACTACCTGACCACCGACATGGAGCTGGTCGAGGACCCGGGTACGGCGCTGGAGCTGGGCACCACGGCCATGCGCGCCGGCTGGGCGGCCGGACGCAGCGATCTGGCGGCCGGGGCTCTGGAGTCGCTGCTGGAACTCGACGTCGAGGAGCGGGCCGGGCTGCCCGTCCTCCTGGCCTGGTGGAGCGACGACCCGGCCGCCGACACCGCGCCGGCCGACGCGACCGGTTTCGCCGACGCCCTCTCCCGGGCGCGGAGGACGCCGCTGCGGTTGCTTCCGCCTGCTCCTCTCGCTGTGGTCTGGGGCATCGACACGGCGACGGGGGACGCGCTGCGCCGCCGAGCGCCGCACCTGCGGCGGCGTTTCGAACCGGCCCGGCTCGCCGACGTCCTGGCCCATACCGCGACGCTGGACGGCTTCGCCGGCCGCTGGGCGGAGTCGGAGTCCGCGGCCGAGGAAGGGTTGCGGCTTGCGGAGGACGTGGGCGCCGACCAGATCGCCGCCCACTGCCGCAACTGCCTGGGCTGGCTCGCCGCCGTGCGCGGTGACGAGCACCGGGCCGCCGAGGCCGCCGACCGCGTGCTACGGACCGCGCTCCCCCGGGGAAGCCGTGCGGTGAGCGCGGCGTCCTACTGGATCAAGGGCATGACGAGCCTGTTCCAGGAGCGCCCCGGGGAAGCGCTGGACACCCTCCTGCGCCTGGCCGACCCCGGACACGGCGCGATGCACCCGACCTTCGCGCTGCTGGCCGCGCTCGACACCGCCGAGGCCGCTGTGCACGTGGGACGGCTCGACGTCGCCGAGGAACGGGTGCGGCGGCTGCACGCCTGGGCGCGGCGCACCGGAGCGCCGTGGGCGTGCTCCTCCGCGCACGCCGCCGAGGCACTGTTGGGCGGACCCCGCGCCGAGGACGCCTTCCGAACCGCGCTCGACGTGCACGGCACACGATCGCAACCTCTTCTGCGGGCCCGCACCCAGCTGTTCTACGGCGAGTGGTTGCGGCGGGGCCGTCGGCGGACCGACGCGCGTGTCCACCTCGGGAGCGCCTTGGAGGTGTTCGACCGCCTGGGGGCCGAGCCGCTGAGCCGGCGCGCGCGGCGTGAACGGGACCTCACCGGCCCCCCGGGCGGCCGGGGGAGCTCCGACGCCGGAGAGGACGTCCGACTCACCGCCCAGGAGCACAGGATCGCCCGGCTGGCCGCTCAGCGGATGACGAACCGTGAGATCGCCGCGAAGCTGCGGATCAGTCACCGCACCGTGGGCCACCACCTCGGCAACGTGTTCGCCAAGCTGGGCATCACCGCGCGGTCCGAGCTGGAACGCACCCACGGCGGCCCGGAGCCGGGTTGAGCCGCGCCGGTGTGTGGGGCGCCGCGGTCGGGCGCTGTGGCGCCTGCTGCCCGGGGGCGACCGCATCGCGAACATCTGACAAGCACCACGGACGGGGCACCATGCCTCACCCGCTATCACGCACCAGCTCGTCAGGCTTCGTCGTGTCCGGGGCCGGCCCCGGCGGACAGGGCACCGCTGTGGGGGGCTGCCGAAGCCGTTCGCGGGCCGGACGACGCCGGGACGGTGGTCGCCGGGGGTTCGGGCCGCCTCCGGTAGCTCGGGGGGACCTACCGGAGGCGGCGCCGGGGGCACCTTCTCGAACGGGGCGCGAAGGTCTCCACTCCTCGCTCCCCGGTGTCCAGTCGAGTCGCCCTCCCAGGTTTCAGAATTCCGATAACCTGGTTTGCGCGTGACCGGAACTGAGAAACTTGTTCTGATCCGCGCATGGCGTTTTGTACCCGGCGTTCCGCGTTTAAAAGCCTACGAACGAGTAGATCTCACCTGTGAACGTTCCTGAACGTTTCTGAACGCCTGGGAACGCGATTCCGACGTGTGGGCGCATCAGACTCATTGGTTCATATTAGGCACTCAATCGGGCATACCCTGTTCTCCCCCATGCCGCTTCCTCCTCGACTTGAGGTACTTTTCCCCACATCGACACCTCACGGGCATCCACCTCTCGATCGCGACGTCTCCGGGGTATCTGTCGCGATTTCTTTCCGCTATGAGCGGGTGTGTTCCGGTCCAGTCGAAGAGGAAAATCCTTCACGAAAGGGTTGTTGAGCCCATGATTCGCTTCATCTTTCACAGGGGCACCACATCCACAGGCACATTGTGCGCCTGCGGCCGGACCGGGGGCACCGCCCCCGTCGCGCACGGGGCGGAGGCCGGCCGATGAACCAGCGGCGCCAGCCCGAGAGCGGCCCCCAGCAGTCCCTGTTCCGCTACCGCCCCGAATACGGCTACGAAGTCGTTCCCGACGCCCTGCCGCGCCGGGTCCGCGTGGACGCCGAGGGAATGCTGTGGGGCGAGGTCCCCGTGGTCCCGGTGGTCTCCGTGACGCCCCCGGAGGAGCCCCGCACCCGGACCGGCCGCAGCGTGGAGGTGCTCGTCGTCGGCGAGCGCTCCTCCCACGGTTCCGCGGCCGGGGCGCGCCGCCGGCCGCAGGCCGTGCCGGACCTTCCGGGCCACGACCTCAAGCCCGACCCGCTCCTGGCCGCGACCCCCGCCGAGTTCATCGAGACCATGCGCCGCTACCGGCGGTGGGCGGGGGAGCCCTCGTTCCGGGAGATGAACCGCCGGGTGGAGTTCTGCTCGGCGGCGGCCTTCTGCGCGACGCTGCGCGGTGACCAGCTCCCCAAGTACTCCGTGCTCAACGCGTTCGTGGTCGCGTGCGGAGGGTCCGAGGAGGACTTCCAGCGGTGGGTGACGGCATGGCGGCGCCTGGACCAGAACGGCGAGGAGCGCCCCACCATGATCCTGCTCCCGCCGAAGGACTGACGGTGCGGGGGGACGGGGCCCGTCGGCCCCAGCGGAGAAGGCCCAGGTCTCGCGTGCGAGGAAAGGCAGAGGGACAGGTGTCCGACAACCGGGACGGGGCGCGGGGCCGACGCGCCCGGAAGAGGGCGGAGTGCTGCTCCGCCGAGAACGGTCCGGCCGCCGAGGAGGCCCGGCGGAACACGAGGATGCTCCTGCTCACGGCCTTGGGAGTGGTGATCGCGGCCGCGGCGCTGGCGGTCGGCGTGGGCCAGTGGTACACGTCCGCCCGGCCGACGCCCGGGAGCGACTCCGACCGCTCGACCCTGCAGGTGAACATCACCGTGCAGGAGTGACCGGACACCGTTCCGGGCCGAGCGGCCGGAGCGCCCGCGACCGGCGTGGTGCCCCCTGTGTCCTGCCAGGAAACCCGGGGCACCCCGCCGGGACCCCGCCGGCGGGTGGTGATCGGCAAGGCGTGATCCTATCGGGGATCCGCCGATCGGGTCGGTCGGAAGCGGGAACGCCTGGTCACGCGTTCGCGCAACGGTGCCCGTGCCATCGCTAACCGAGCTGTTCGGCCAACCCGACGATGATCCCCGCGGGGCCGCGGACGTAGCAGAGCCGGTAGCTGTCCCCGTACCGGGCCAGCTCACCGACGAGTTCGGCGCCGTGAGTGCGCAGACGGGCAACGACGTCCTCGATGTCGTCGACGGCGAACATGACGCGATGCATGCCCGGCGTGTTGTGCGGCGGGTTGTGCGGACCGGCGCCGATCGGCGCGGGGGAGTGGTATTTTGCCAGCTCAAGACGTCCGTGCCCGTCTGGGGTGCGCATCATCGCGATGTCGCAGCGGACGCCGTCGAGTCCGACGGTGCGGTCCGCCCAGGGGCCCTCGATCTGCGCTCTGCCCTCTAATTCCATGCCGAGTTCGGTGAAGAAGGCGATGGCGGCCTCCAGGTCGTCGACGACGATGCCGACGTTGTCCATCCGCTGAATCGTCATGGTGGTTCTCCTTCGTCGCGTGGCCCGGCGTGCCCAGGTGTACCCGGGACGGAGCCGGCGCCGCGTTCTCGACACCCGGAAACGGGCTGAGTTCCCAGAGGCCTGCCTTGAGACCCTCACCGCTCCCGGGGTGCCTGCCTAGGAGGCGAGGTAATCCAGGGCGAACCCGAGCAGGAACAGCGGGACCGCGATGACGCGTACCGCTCGCTCGAAGCGGGGCCGCTCCAACAGGGCCCCGAAGCCGGCCACCGCGGACGGCCCGTGGAGCAGCAACAGCCAGACGGTGGGGTAGACCGCGAGCACGGCCAGGGCGATGAGGAGGGGCGCCCCCCATCGTCCCGCCACAGCGCTCGGTACGAGTGCGACCGCCACGATGAGCAGCAACAACCCGAGCAGCACCACACCGAGCAGTCCGACGATGAAGTACGGGCCTTCGCGCTCGGTACGAAGGGCGCGCCCCCAGGTCATCAGCCGGGCCGGGCCGATGACGTCCAGGAGGATGGTGGTACCGGCGAGGAACGCGAGCAGTTTCCCGAGTCTGCCCAACCACAGCACGGGCACGCCGTACAGGGTGTGGCCGGTGAGTTGCTGCCCGGACCACCACAGGTTCCAGGCGTCGAGGAGGGAGAGATCCATGCCTCTATGAGACCCCGTTCTGAGCACGACACGGGGTCTCCCACCAGATCCTGCAGTGGTCCTCCTGGACCTCGGGGAGTCGGGGCGGGGTGGTCAGGGTCGTCTTGGCGGCCGGGCGGGCTGAGGTGACCTGCGACAGAACCCGCCGCGCGGCGGGTTCATCGCGTAAGAGCCTGGGGACACTGCAGCCGCGCACGAGAAAGCCCCGCCTTCCACGCGAGGGTGGAGGGCGGGGCTGGTGTCAGGGGTGGAGCTGGGCGGCCAGGTCGAGCAGGCGCCGCAGCTGGGGGGCCACGGCGGACCTCAGCGCGTCGGCTGCCCGTAGCTTCGGGGGAATCAGGCCTTCTAGCATTCCTGGAGGCCGTCGAACCTGCTGGGCCACGGCCACTGGTAGCTCATCCGACCGTTCGCGGCAATCGTTGTGCAGGAGAAATCGGGGCCGTAGGCCAGCAGGACTTTGATACGAAGGTTGTCGTCGCAATCGTTGTACACCGTCAGATAGTCCGTAGCTCCGCTGTCGTTGAGGCTGGTGGTAACGCAGTTGGGGACCGCCGCGGCGGCCTGCGGAGCTGTCTCAGCGGCGACGGGAGTGGACCAGGCCAGAAGCCCGGCCGCCGCCAGCGCGCTGGCGGCGATTGCTGAAGTCGTCTTCCCAAGCATGACGAGAACTCCTTGTGCCAAAGGTAAACAGGACGAGGACAGCATGCGCGCCATGAGTCGGATCGGCCAAGGCCTCATGAGCGTCCAGGTGTGGCCATGACCGGACGCGGCCACCCTGCGCGGAAGAGGGCTGGAGGAGCTATTCGTCGTCGGTCAGCTCTGCCTGCTCGTGTAGAGCGCGAGACCGTCGCGTGGGGGGCTTCGTGGTCTCAGTCGTCCTTGGCCGGGGGCTGCTCGGTGCGCTCAGGGCACTGAACTGGTGCCTCTCTATGACGGGCTGCGCCAGGCCGAACGCTCCCGAACCCTGTTCACCTGGACGGGCAGAGACCACGTTCAGCGGACCCTCCAGCAGGCCCACGACCAGGACCACGATGACAAGGGGGAGTGTGGGGAAACCGGCCAGCCTGAACGCTTCGATGGTGTGCCGGTCCAGCAGTGAGGAGTACCCGGCGAGCGATGACAGCTCGGCCGGGGGCGTGGTCATCAACAGCGCCGCGAGTGCGAGGCCCAGGCTGCAGGACAGAATGGTCCACGGGGGGTAGGTACCCGCGAGCGGGTTCTGCGCCACGTGCCAGACCAGGAGGCCGATGGCGACGATCAGCAGAGCGGCCGCGTTCCACGCTCTGCCCCGGTCCGCAGAACCCGCTCGGCGCCCGTCCGCTGGCGCTTGGGCGGTGGAAACTGTCGGCGCGATACCGCGTCGGGGAGATCTCCCAGGCCCGCATCGCGCAGCCACGCGCGCCGTTCGGCCGGGGGGACCCACCCCGTGGCTCCGGCCTCGCTGCCGCTCCGGTGGACATGGTCCGTGCGTGAGAGGAGTTCGGAGCCGACGGATGAGCAGGCCGAGCTCTCTTGGTGCCGGGCCCTTCCGTGATGTTCCAACCCTCGTTCGCGCCGAAACCACCAGTCCGGTTCCGGCCAACCGTCGTGACGGTACGTGCACGCCGGGCTACCGTCTTCTCAGGACCACCCGAGGAGCGCGCATGGGCAGTCACGGCAAGCCCGACAGCGAGGACAAGAAGGACGGCCCCAAGTGGGAGCAGGACGGGCAGAAGCCCAGTCCCCACGGCGGAGGCGGCCAGAAACCGGGCGGCGGTAAGTAGTGCCTCCCCCCGGCTTCGACGTCGACGAGCGACTGGCCGCCCTGCTGGACCACCTTCAGGAGATCGGCGCGCTCACCGACGAGCGGTGGCGGGCCGCTTTCGCCGAGGTGCCCCGCCACCTGTTCCTCCCCGACCCGATCTGGGCCGACGACGGCGCCCGCGACGACGGGTGGATGGTCCCCGTCGGCCGCCAGGACCCCTACTGGTGGGAGAACGCCTACGCCGACTTCGCCCTGCCCACCCAGGTCGACGACGGCACCCCGGCCGGAGCGGACGGGCGGGGCCGTTACACCACCAGCTCGGCCTCCCAGCCCTCCCTCGTCGCACTGATGCTGGAGGCCCTGCAGGTCGAGGACGGCATGCGGGTGCTGGAGATCGGCACCGCCACCGGCTACAACGCGGCCCTGCTCAGTGCACGCCTGGGCGCGGAGAACGTCACCACGATCGAGGTCGACCCGCACCTGGCGGAGCAGGGCCGCGCGGCCCTGGCCGACGCGGGGTTCAAGCCGACCGTGGTGTGCGGCGACGGCGCCTTGGATGTGCCCGGGGCCGCGCCGTTCGACCGCGTGCTGGCGACCGTGGCCGCCAAGCGCATCCCCTATGCCTGGGTGGAGCAGACCCGGCCCGGCGGCCTGGTCGTCACCCCGTGGGGCAACGACTACGCCGCCACGGTCCTGCTGAGGTTGGAGGTGGGCCAGGACGGGACCGCGTCGGGCCGGCCGATCGGCGAGGCCCCGTTCATGTGGCTGCGCGAGCAGCGCTCGGCGAAGGGCGCCTGGTCCGACCACGTCGACTTCGACGCACCGGTCAGACGATCCGCGACGCAGGTCGACCCGCAGGTCCTCGCCGAACCGTGCGGTGGAGCCGAGTTCGCCGTCGGCGCGATGGTGCCCCACCTGGCGAAGGCCCTCTTCCACGCCCGGGACGGGTCCGGGGAGTACACGCTGTGGCTCTACGACACCCGCGGCTCGTGGGCGTCGGTGGACTTCGTTCCGGGCGCCGCGGAGTACGCGGTCGAGCAGGCCGGCTCCCGCCACCTGTGGGACGAGGCCGAAACCGCCCACCGATGGTGGGAAGCACAGGGAGGCCCCGGCCGGGAACGGTTCGGGGTGAGCGTGGGACCCGAGGGCCACCGGGTGTGGCTCGACGAACCCGCCCGCCCGGTACCGACCCCGCAGGGGCCCAGAACCTGGTCGCACCGATCCTGACTGCAACGTGTTAACGCACTTGTGTGCGAGGTGGGGGAGCCTCGAACGCGAGGAGGCCCGCACCCTGTGAACTGGTCTCCGGTGTAGCGAAACCGTGGCGACGGTACGCACCCTCACCGCCCTGTGACGGCCCGGGCTGCGAGAAGGTTGACGTCCGTGTCGTCCGCGACGTTGCTCCGGCACGGGTGGGTTAAAGGGAGGCGCGGGCGATGGTGCCCGCGGTGAGGGTGGCCAGCATCTCCTGCAGAGCAGTCACGAAGTCCAGCTTGAACGCGGTGAGTGACGGGTCGGCCTGGTAGGCGGCGAGCATCGCCTCGGAGGGGCGGGAGTGCGTCCACACGGCACCGATGGCCATGATCATGGCCGCGATCAGCTGCGGTGCGCTGTTGCCCAGCTCGGGAAGGTGCCGGTGGGCCAACGCCGCTATCTCGGCGACGTTGGCCACGGCCGCGCGCTTGTAGCGGGCGGCCACCTCGGCGGAGACGTTGTGCTCCAGCACCCCCGCCTGCGCGCTCAGCAGGTCGCACAGGACCCGGCGCTCGGCGAGGGAGCCCGCGATGACGGTGGCGAACTGCTCCGTACGCCGGTCCACGGACGCCGCCTGGTCGATGCCGGCGTCGAGGAGGACGGGCAGGTCGGCGATCCACTGCTGCCAGGCACGGTCGAGCAGCTCCAGCAGGATCGCCTCGCGGGATTCGAAGTAGCGCAGCACGTTGGACTTCGCCAGCCCGACACGGCGGCTCAGTTCGTTGAGGCTGACGGCACTGGCGGGCATCTCCTCGAGCATGGTCGCGGTGGTGTCGAGGATGGCCTGGCGCCGTATCTCGCGCTGCTCCTCACTGCGCGCACGCTGGAAGTTCGTCATGCCCCAAGGATACAGACTGCCGGTCTTTTGACATCAGACCACCGGTCCCTTAACTTGGGGGCGCGCCACAGAAGACCTCCTGGCCGGGCAGCCGGTCGCCGTTCAGGCTGCTCCGCGCACCACTGTGAGTAGTTTCCTGCTTACACAAGGGGCTGTCGCGGCACCCCCTGAAAGCGAGAACACCATGAGCCCCGCCGCAAGCACCGAAGCGAACATCGCGGTCGTCAGACGCTTCGTCGACGAAGTCGTCAACGGAGGCGACCTCGACACGATCGACGAGCTCTGGGCCGACGACATGATCTGGCGCGGCGGCAGCCTGGGTGAGCACCACGGCATCGACGCCTACAAGAACTTCATGGCGGCCAACGCCGTCGGCGCCTTCACCGGCATGCACCTGGACGTCATCCAGGTCGTCGCGCAGGGCGACACCGTCGTGCTGCTGTTCACCAACAGCGGCACCCACACCGGCGCATTCATGGGCACCGCTCCCACCGGCAGGCACGCCCGATGGCTGGGCACCGCCGTGTACCGCATCAAGGACCACAAGATCGCCGAAGCCACCTTCGCCGAGGACATCCTCGGCATGCTCTTCCAGCTCGGCATCACGACCCTTCCGAGCGCCGCATGACCCGCGCGCAGCACACAACGAACCGGCGGAGAACCACAGAGATGAACCACTGGACGCCTGACAGCATCCCCGACCAGAGCGGCCGCACGGCGCTGATCACCGGCGGGAGCAGCGGGATCGGGCTCGAGACCGCGCGCGTCCTGGCCCGGCACGGGGCCCGCGTCATCCTGGCCGGACGCAGCCAGGCCAAGCTGGACCAGGCCGCGGAGGCCGTGCGCGCCTCCACTCCCGGGGCCCGGGTCGACACACTGCTGCTCGACCTGTCCGACCTCTCCTCCGTCCGCGACGCCGCCACGCGCATCGCCGAGACCGAGACGGTCGACCTGCTCTTCAACAACGCCGGCGTGATGAACCTGCCCGAGCGCCGGCTGACACGCGACGGTTTCGAGATGACGGTCGGCACCAACCACCTGGGCCACTTCGCCTTCGACGCCCAGGTCTGGCCCGCCGTGCGCCGCTCGTCCGCGCCGCGCGTGGTCACCGTCAGCGCCATCGCGGCGCGGTGGCCGACAGGCAGGCTCGAGGACCTGATGAGCGAGAAGGGCTACCGCGCCATGGGCGCCTACGCCAAGTCCAAGCGCGCCAACATCGTCTACACCCTCGAACTCGCGCGCCGCACGGCAGCCAGCCCCGTCGAGGCGCTCGTCGTCCACCCGGGGTCGGCGATGACCGGACTGCAGCAGCACGGCAGCGACGCTCTGAGCCGCCTGGTCACCCCGATCGCCGCACGCCTGCTCATGGGCTCGGCCGAGGGCGCGGCCTGGCCCTCCCTGTACGCGGCGACCAGTACGCGCGTCACCTCCGGAGAATTCATCGGCCCCGCCGGACGCGACCAGACCTCCGGCACCCCCAAGCCCGCCAAGCTCCCCACGGGCGCCGACGACCCCGCGCAGGGCAGATGGCTGTGGGCGGTGAGCGAGCAGCTCACCGGAGTCCCCTTCCACCCCGGGGCCGAAACAGCCCCCTAGACCCCCAAGGGTCGGCAGGTGGGAAGCACACCCTCGACCGACACC
Source organism: Nocardiopsis sp. NPDC055824 (assembly GCF_053616335.1). NCBI lineage: Bacteria > Bacillati > Actinomycetota > Actinomycetes > Streptosporangiales > Nocardiopsidaceae > Nocardiopsis > Nocardiopsis sp. NPDC055824. The sequence goes on along the minus strand of NZ_JBSHDN010000002.1, from coordinate 30,660 downwards.
CCCACCCACGCAAGGAGTTGGACATGAACACCGGACTGATCCTCGGCGGAGGCGGCTTGGTCGGCATCGCCTGGGAGACCGGTGTGCTCGCCGCCCTGTGCGAGCACGCGGGATTCACCCCCTCGGCCTGCTCGGTCGCCGTCGGCACATCGGCCGGCGCCTACGTCGCGACGATGGCCATGGGCGGAGTCGACCTGGTCGAGCGCGCCCGCGCCGAACAGAGCGGCGCCCTGCTCACGTCACCGGCACCGCTCCCCGAACCAACCCCCGGCGCCACCACCGACACCGGTGGCGGCACCAGCGCGGTTCCACCGGACATCATGCGCCTGATGCTCTCCCCCGAAGGACCGGGCATCGATCGCGCCCGCGCCATCGGTCGTCTCGCCATGGCCGCCACACGCGACCTGGACCAAGACGCGGCCGTGCACCTGTTCCGGTCCCTGCTGCCGCTTTCGATCTGGCCGGAGGGCGACCTGCGCATCACCAGCGTGCGCTGTGAAACCGGCGAGACCGTGTTGTGGACACGAAGCGACGGCATTGACCTGGCCACAGCCGTCGCTTCCTCCTGCGCCGTACCCGGCTTCTTCCCACCGGTCCGATTCGACGGCGCCCATTACTGCGACGCCCCCCGCCTTCCCGGCGCCGCCGCGCTGGCCGAGGAGAAGAACCTCGACGCCATTATCTTCATCGGCCCTCGAGCGGGGGCACTCGCCAACGTGGCCGAAGACGCGGAACTCGACGAGCTCGAACGGCAGGGTCTACGCATCGTGAGGATCACCGACGGCCCGGACTTCACCGAGGTCGCCGGAGAACTCCTCGACCAACGACTGCGCCCCCGCGCCGCCCGGATCGGCCTGGAGGACGGCCGCAGAGCTGCCCCACAGGTCGCGGCGCTGCTGTGAGGGACACCCCACTCGGCTGTCGAAGCAGGGGGTCGTCGTGGAGCGCGGTGCGATCATCCAGTCCCTGGCGGGCCGGCACCGGGCTGAGGTCGGGTCGGACGACGAACTGCACCGCGATCCAGTACGCCGACCACAGGGCGCCCACCACCAGCACGGTCTCCACGGCCTTGGGAACCAACCCCATCGTGTGCTCCGTGTCCCGGGGGTCCACCCCCGCGTAGAGGGCTCCGCCCACCGCCAGGGGAGCGCACGCCGCCATCACGACCGTGATCAGCTCCCCGGTGACCGTGGCCGCCTGGCTGGGCTGGCCCCCTGCGACCTCATCCGTAGCCGGCTGGGCAAGCACTCGGGTGGTGGTCTTGTCGTGGAGCCCCGGGCCCGGACGAGGACCGGGGACACGGGTCCGTGGAGTCGGAATGGAGCGGCCGCAGGCGGCTACCCCTGCTGTGCCGGGGTCTGGCCGGTGTCGACGGATCCCGGGTGGCGGCTCCCGAGCAGCATGGCGATGAGGGCGGCGCCGAGCGCGAGCAGCACGGCGGCGGCGACGAGCGCGAACGAGAAGCCCTCCGTCGCGGCGAGCGACGGGCCGACCGCGCCGGTGAGGGCGTCGCTGCGGTGCACGGCCAGGGCGACCAGCACCGCCAGGCCCACAGCACCGCCCACCTGTTGGACGGAGCTGAAGAGAGCCGCGCCCAGGCCGGCGTTCTCCTCGGTGGTGCCAGTCACCGCGGCGACGGCCAGGGCGGGCAGGCTCAGGCCGCACCCGAGGCTCGTGACGAGCAGGCCGGGAAGCACACCGGACGCGTAACCGTCATCCGGCGCCACGCCGGACAACAGAAGCAGACCGGCCGCGCTGATCAGGAACGACACGATCAGGGTGCGGCGCATCCCGAACCTGAGCACCGCGCGGGAGGAGAGCCACAGGCCCACGAGGATTCCGGCGCCGTAGGGCAGGTAGGCGACACCCGCCTTGAGCGGGCCGTAGCCGAGAACGGTCTGCAGGTGGACCATCAGCAGGAAGGCCATCGCGTAGAAAGCGGCGGAGAACAGCAGGGCCGTGCCGTTGGCCACGGCACGGGGCCGGAAGGCCAGGAACGACAACGGCACCAGCGGCTCGGCCGTACGCGACTCGACCACGAGGAACGCCGCCGCCAAGGCGACGGCGAGGAGCAGCGGTCCCACGAAGGCCGTGCCGCCCCAGCCCGCCTCCCCGGCCCGGAGGAAACCGTAGACCAGGGACACGACGGCGCCGGTGCCCAGTACCGCACCTGGTACGTCCAGGCGTGCTCGGCGGGCGGCCCGGCTCTCGGGGACCACGCGGGGGAGCAGCACCAGGGCCAGAGCGGCCACGGGCAGGTTGATCAGGAAGATCCAGCGCCAGGAGGTGAGGTCGGTCAGCACACCGGAGACGACCAGCCCCATCGTGCCGCCCAGACCCGCGATGCCTCCCCAGATGCCCAGTGCCCCGGCGCGCTCCTCGGTGCCGGGGAACAGGAGTGTGATCAGGGACAGCGCCGCCGGGCCGGCCATGGCCGCGCCCGCCCCCTGGGCGAACCGTCCGGCCACGAGCTGCCATGGCTCCTGGGCCAGTCCGCAGGCGAGGCTCGCCGCACCGAACAGCGCCACGCCGCAGAGGAAGACGCGCCGTCGGCCCAGCAGGTCGGCCGCACGGCCGAACAGCAGCAGCAGCCCGCCGAAGGCGAGGAAGTACGCGTTGGCCACCCAGGCCAGACCCGCGGCGCCGAAGCCGAGCTCGTGCCGGATGCTGGGGAGGGCGACGCTCACCACCGTGTCGTCCAGGACGAGCATGAACTGCACGAAGCACAGCAGGAACAGCGCCAGCCGACGGCGGCCGGCGATCGCGGTGAGGGATGACGCCGAGGTCATGACGCACGCCCCTGCGGCGTGGTCGGCAGTTTCGTCCTGGAGGAGCGCCGTCGGCGCGGATGATTGATCGGCATGCGACGAAGCTACGCACGGGCCGTGTCGGCCACAATCCGCTATGAGGCCACATCGTGTCGAGTTGAGGCCATACCCTGGAGCGCATGAGCGAAGACGACTTGGGAGCCGTTCCACCCGGGGTGGGGACGATCGTCGTCGGGAGCTTCCCCCTGTCGTCGGGGCAGTGGATACCCCCGCACAGCCACACGAAGCACCAGTTGGCCTGGTCCCGACACGGTGTGCTCGGCATCGCCGTCGAGGACACCTACTGGGTCCTGCCGCCCACGCGGGCGCTGTGGGTGCCCGCGGGGGTCGTCCACCGGACCGGTGCGACCCGCGACGCGGTGCTGCGCTGTCTCTACCTCGAACCGGACCAGCGCGGTCTGGACTGGACGGAGCCCACACCGGTAGGCGTCAACGGACTGCTGGCCCACCTGATCGAACACCTCAGTCGGCAGGACCTCGCCGACGACGTACGGCTGCGGGCCGAGGCGGTCGTGCTGGACCTTCTGCACCCCCTGCCGACGATGCCCATCGACGTGCCCCGCCCCGTCGACGGCCGTGTGCGCGCCGTGGCCGACGCGCTGCTCGCCGATCCCGCGGACCGGCGGAGCCTCGAAGCCCACGCACGGGCCGTCGGAGTGAGCCGGCGCACCCATGTGCGGCTGCGCGCCGCCCTGCCGCTCCTGGCCGAAGGCCAATCCGTGGCCCGGGTCGCACACGCCACGGGGTACGCGACACCGAGCGCGTTCCTGGCGGCGTTCCGCCGAACCGTCGGCACCTCGCCGAGGCGCTACCTCGACGGCGACGCCGTCTTCGAGGCGTCCGACACGAGCCTCTAGTGCTGGTCGGGGCCGGTCTTCCGCCGACCGGTCGGCGGACGGGACGAGGCCGTCGCCCGCTGTGCAGCGCGGCGAGGAGGGGACCGGAGCGGCGCCGGGCCGTGCGCCGAACAGTCAGATGCGCCGGCCACCATGGCAGCGGCAGCGGCGGCCCCGTCGCACTCCGGCGCCCGACCGTCCACAGCACCGAGCCCCCTGACGGAACTGGGTTCCCCGTGCCCGACCGCCTCACCCCGGCACGATTCGTCGCCCTCTACGAGCTGGACGCCGTAGCCGGGATCCTCGACCTCCGCGACATCCCTCCCGACCGGCGGCGTCAGGAGTGGTTGATCGACGCCGGGCTCTTCGCACGGTGCGGAAGCGCCGACCCCGACCACGCCTTCCGTCTCAGGCGGGCCTCGCCGTGGTGCGGGAGCACCTGACGTACCCGGAGGAGCGCGATCGCGCGCGGTTGCCGCACCGTTCCGGGAACGAGTACGGCATTCAGCGCGACATCCCGTACTCCCGCGCCCGCCTGGACGCGGCTCTGGCCCGGCGCGCAGTGCCTGGCCGCCCCGCCCGCGGGACCCGCGATCCCCGAATGGCGGTTCGGGCAGGGGACGAAGGCGTGGTCCGGGGCTCCTTCCGACGTGCTCGCGGCAGCGGCCGCGCCACAGGAGTCCGGGCACACGCCCGTGGCCTTCGTGGGGGCACGCACGAGGCGGGAGGTCCGAAGGGCTTCTACGTGGAGCCGCGCGGGGGGCTTCCTGTACGTGTACCACGTCGAGGCAGGCCGGTCGGCTCGCGAGGACGGGGCGTGGTTCACGGCAGAGCCGGACGGCTACGCGGACGCGCCGCGCGAGGCCGGATGGAGTGCGGAGCCGGGCGCCTGCCGGTGCGTCCACGTCCGGGCGCCCGGCCAGGGCGGCGACGCCGGGAACGGTGGAGGTCGTGGTTCCCCGCGGGGACGCTGCGACACAGGTGGGATCGGCCTGCCCGACCTCGGAGTGAGCGACGGCGGGTGGGCGGCGGGCGTCGACCCCTGGGCGCGGTGTCCGACGGCACCGACGGGGCGGCCCGCCCGTCGGATGACCTGACCGGAGGGCGCGAAGCGCCGTCAGTCCAGCTGCTCCTCGATCTTCGCCAGCTGCAGGGCCGGCCACCTCGCGACCATGTCCCGCTCCTCCTGTTCGCCCACCTGGTCGCTTCCGGCCCAGACGATGGACTCGACGACCACCGGCCCGGTCCGGACGGCCATGACCGTGACGCCCGGGACCTCGAACACCACGCCCGCGTCACCCAGATCGGACGGGCGCTTCTCGAAGTCCGAGAGTTTGCCGGAGGTACGGCGCTGGTCTGCCGTCAGCCCGTTCCACACGGCCTCCGCAGCCTTCTCGTCGTCGTAGGACAGGACGCGGAAGAACACGTTCTCCGACTGTTCGAGCACGACCATGCCCACACCGCGCACCTGCCGGCACGCCCAGCCGTCGCCTTCCTCCCGCCACGTCCGGCACTGCTCGTCCAGGTCGGCTTCGGCCAGTACGGAACGCCCCTCGTCGTTGTCGGGCGACACCGACAGGGTGCCGGTGAGCCCGTCGTAGGGGATGAACCCCGGCAGGTCCCGCTCGGTCGGGAGTACCGTGTCGAAGTCCGTGGCGTCGAGCGTGGGCGCGGGCCACAGCAGATAAGCGCCGAGGCCGACCAGTGCGGACACGGCGGTCACCACACCGATCAGCGCGCGGCGGCGCGTCGTTCGAGCCATGCCGGTCATGAACACCTTCCGGAGCGGGGGCCGGGCGCGGCCACGCTACAGCCGCGCCCGGCCCGGTGGGAGGCGAAGGCCGCATTCGGCCATGAAAAGTCCCGTGCCACGCCCCGTCTGCCGTGCCGACCCAACGCCGCACTTCCTCGGCCGGACGCGGTGGAGACGGCCGGCGGCGACCACGGCCGGGGCGACGGGACCGCGCAGGGAGAGAACAGGTGGTCGTCCGCCTCGAAGACGCGCTCGACGTCTTCTTCCACACTCCCGGGAGCCGAGGGCCGGGGCTGCGGGTGGAGGGGAAGCGACGCGGAGCGCACGGTCCCGCTCCGGTTGTTCCTCACGATCCGGCTCCGGGGGGGGCGGAGGGAACGACGCAGCCTTCGACCGCCGCTGAGCTGGGGGGCAGGCCTGCGGGCGGAGCGGTGTCAGCCGTGGTGCCCGGCATCCCCGGCCGGGGGCTCGGCGCCGGGGGCGAAGCCGTGCCGGGCCAGCACCGATCCCCGGTCGGGTCGGACGACGAACTGCACCGCGATCCAGTACGCCGACCACAGGGCGCCCACCACCAGCACGGTCTCCACGGCCTTGGGAACCAACCCCATCGTGTACTCCGTGCCCCAGGGGTCCACCCCCGCGTAGAGGGCTCCGCCCACCGCCAGGGGAGCACACGCCGCCATCACGGCCATGAGCGCGACCAGGCCCCAGGCGAAGCGGCGCACCGCGAACCAGCGCCCGGTCGCGTCGTCGCGGGCCCACATCCGGTACCGGTAGGGGAGCCGGGAGCCGAAGAGGCGGTAACCGGCCCACGCCCACAGCGGCGGCCTCTCGCGCAGGCGTGTGCGCACCCCCGCCAGGGCCAGCCCCCGCAGTTCGGCGCGGTCCACCGTGGTCGCGCCGGGGGCGCGCAGCTCCAGTGCGGTGGCCACGATCTCCTCGCCGCGGCTCTCGCGGTAGTGGCGCGGGTACCAGCGCAGTGCCCGGCGCAGCTGCTGTTCGTAGGCGTCCATCGGTCAGGCTCCTCCTGGCTGGGGGCGGGGGCCGGGGTTGAGCAGGCGGTGGGCGAGATCGGCGAGGCGGGCCATGCGCTCGGTCTCGGCGGCCAGGACCGCGTGTCCCTGGCCGGTGAGCCGGTAGTAGCGGCGGTTGCGCCCGTTGACGACCTCCTCGCCCGCGGCCTCGACCAGACCCTGGTCGCCCAAGCGGTCCAGGGCCCCGTACAGGGTGCCGGCGCCGAGCTTGACCTTGTCCTCGGACAGCCGGCGCACGGAGGTGATGATCCCGTAGCCGTGGGTGGGCCCCTCGGTCAGGGCCAGGAGGACGAGGTAGCTCTGCTCACTCAACTTCATACAGAGAATATATATCAGGAGACGACATATTAAGTCCAGGGGTACGTGTTGGCAAGCGGTCGTGGTGCCCCTGGGATGTCTGTTGCTCATTGTGACGATTCCCGTCCGTAATAGGACACAGGGTTACGAAATCGGCCCTGGGTCCTCTACGTTGAGTGCGGCGCGTCACCGAGAGACCTCGGTCCGCACGCGCTCGCCTCCTCTGAACCGGAGCTCCCCTTGCGCATGAAGACCCTCCCCGCCCCCGTCCTGGTCGGCCTCACGGCTACCGGACTGTTCGCGACCGTCGCTCCCGCCGACGCCTTTCCTCTGCCGCGGTACTGATTCCCCGACCCGTTCACCTCCCCGAGTTCCGCCCGCTCCGCCGCGCCTCATGCGCGGCGCACAGAGGCCTCGTCACATCAGGTGGGAATGGCAACGATGGTAAGAATCCACTTCACCAGCACCGACTTCGCGCGAACCGTGGTGGCGGCGGAGCCCGACCCCATGTGGGAGACGCTGCTCAGCCTTCACATGCTCCAGAGCCGGGACGGGCGCAGGGTGTTCGGACCCTGGCGCCGCACTCTTGGCGGGGTCCCTTCCGAGTCGCTGCGCGACGTGCTGCCCCTGGTGCCCCCGCGCGGTTACTCTCCCGACTTCCTCACCCCCGCGGGGGTCATCGGACACGTGGAGGAGGGGATCGACGTCCTCGCGGGCACACCGCGCTCTCGACTGCGCGGCGACCTGGAGGTCCTCGGACGCGACCGGAGGCTGCCCGGATGGAGCTCGGACCTGGCGAGGGGGAGCACGGGCGCCCTTCGCAGGCTCACGGGCGCCTTGCGCGACCACCACGACCGCGCCCTGGCGCCCCACTGGGACTCCATCCGCCGGCATGTCCACGCCGACCGGGCCCTGCGCGCCCGCACGCTGCTCCAGGGAGGCGTCGACTCCCTGCTCTCCGGCCTGAGCCCGGCCCTGGACTGGCAGTCCCCCGTGCTGGAGATGCGGAGTCTGCTCACCGACCGGGACCTGCACCTGGACGGGCGAGGACTGCGCCTGATCCCGTCCTTCTTCTGTTGGCGCGCTCCCATTCTGCTCCGGGATCCCTCCCTGCCGCCCGTCCTGGTCTACCCCGTCGACCACGACGCGGTGGAGGCCGACTGGATCTCAGGCGTGCGGGGGCGCCGTGGCGACGAGGCGCTGGGAAACCTCCTCGGCCGGACCCGGGCCGAGGTCCTGTGCACAGTGGCCCGTCACGGACACTCCACCACCCAGGTGGCCCGCCACGTCGGCGTCTCCATGGCGACCGCGAGTCAGCACCTGAGCGTGCTGCGGGAGAACGGCCTGGTCGCCACCCACCGGCTCGGCTCCTCCGCGCACCACACCGCCACACCCCTGGGGCGTGGTCTGTGCGGTGGTTGAGCGGTGGTCTGGCTCCGCGCTGTGTCGGTGCCGCCGTAGACCTCCGCTTCCCGGACGCCTTGATCCCGACCGGTGGGGTGGAGGGCCCCGCTGCGGGGAGGACTCGTCTCCGGGAATCCCTCCTAACTGCGGATTTCGGGCACGGTCGAAGGTTGTTGCCGGTCTACAGTCGTCGAGCGGAGGATATTGACAACAGCCGGAGCCCGCTCCGAGAGCGGCAGACGGACCCATGCCTCCTGTGAAAGTGGAGCCCCCATGCGAATGAAGACCCTACTCACCCCTGCCTTGGTCGGCCTCAGGGCCATCGGCCCGTTCGCTGCTTCCGCCGCTCATGCTCAGTCCATTCCATTGGTCTCCACGGCATGTGGCTTCACCGAGGCCGGAGGGATTTTCTGAATCGAGAACTGCGGCAGCGTCGACTTCTGGTTCCATGTTGACTACGCCCCGCCCAAGTCCGACCGGGTCCGCACTTCAGCGGACACCGCTCCCGCGAAGCGGCGGCCGACCGTGACGCCCGCCCGGCTCCGGTTCGCGACCACCGCGCAATGCGTTTTGTCCGACCCCGCGGCGGCGCGGGATAGTCTGCTCGGGTGTTCGAGACAACGGCGTGGAAGGAGCGCGTGCTCCGCCCCGTGCGAAGAGTGAGAGCGGCCGACGCCCTGCTCCCAGCGGCCTTCGTGGCCCTGTCCTTCGTCCCCGGGGTCGCCCACCAGGGGGTCGATCTGGTGGAACTGCCGGACGACCGGTCCCTGGACACCCTGGGTCTGGCCCTCATCGCCGCCCAGGCCGCGCCCCTCGCCCTCCGGCGCCGGTTCCCCCTCACCTGCCTGGTCGTGGTCGCCGCCGCGTTCACCGCCTTCCAACTGCTGCGCTACCCCAACGCCTTCGCCTCCCTCGCGCTGATCGTGGCCCTGTACACCGCCGGCACGCGCCCGCCGCGCCGCCCCGTGCCGGTGATCGCGGGGGCGGTCGCCGCCTACGCGCTCGTCTGCTCCTTCCTGCACCTCGCGGGCTCGCGCGCCACCGTGGCCGACTACTTCGCCTTCGGCCTCGTCCTGGCCGCGTGCTGCGCTCTCGGCGGGTGGGTCCGCGCCCGGGCCCTGGACGCGGAGGAGCGCCGCCGCCGCGCGGAGGCGGACGCCGCCGCCGCCGAACGGGCCCGTATCGCCCGCGACCTGCACGACGTCGTCACCCACCACGTCACCTCGATGGTGGTCCAGGCCGACACGGCGGGCTACCTGCTGGGGCGGTCCGACCGGGTGGGAACCACTCTGACCAGCATCGGGGAGACGGGGCGGCGCGCCCTGGACGATCTCCGGCACCTGCTCGGAGTCCTGGACGCGCGCGAGGAACCGACCGCTCCCTCCCTCGGCGAACTCGCCGGCCTCGTCGAGCGCTCCCGCAGGGCCGGGCAGAACGTGGACCTGGTCGAGGACGGCGAGCCCCGGCCGATGCGCCCCCAGGAGGAGGAAGCCCTGTACCGCGTCGTCCAGGAGTCCGTCACGAACGCGCTCAAGCACGCGCCCGACAGGCACGTCGTCGTCCGCATCGACCACGGGGACGACGCGGTGGGCGCGCGGATCACCACCGGGGGCGGCGCCCCTCCGGCCGAGGGGACCGGACCGCCTCGGCCCCATCCTGGCGGCGGTCGCGGCCTGACGGGCCTGCGGGAGAGGGTCGGCGCCGTCGGCGGGGAGCTGCGCGCGGGTCCCTCCGACGACGGGGGCTTCACGGTGCACGCCAACATCCCCAGGGGGGAGAAGTGAACGGTGGTTCGCCCATCCGTGTCGTGGTCTGCGAGGACGACGAGCTGGTGCGCGCCGGGTACGCCGCGGTGCTCGACGCCCAGCCGGACATGGTCGTGGTGGGGCAGGCCGGCGACGGCGCCGAGGCGGTGAGCGTCATCCGGGACCTGCGGCCCGACGTCGCGGTGATGGACATCCACATGCCTGGTCTGAGCGGTATCGAGGTGACCGCACGCCTGGCGGAGCCGCCGGACCCCCACCCGGTGCGGGTCCTGGTGGTGACCACCTTCAACCTGGACGAATACGTCTACGAGGCACTGCGGGCGGGAGCGAGCGGGTTCCTGCTGAAGGACGCCCCGCTGCACGAGGTGATCGCGGGCGTGCGCACGGTCGCCCGGGGGGAGGCCCTGCTGGCGCCGGCGGTGACCCGGCGGCTCATCGGCGAGTACGCCCTGCGGATCCGACCCGCCGACCCCGCCCCTCCACCGGTGCACACCGAGCCGCTGACCGGGCGCGAGCACGAGGTGCTGCTCCTCATGGCGGAGGGACTGTCCAACGGGGAGATCGCCGAGCGGATGACGATCGCGCACGAGACCGTCAAGACCCACGTGTCGCGGATCCTCACCAAACTCCGGTTGCGCGACCGGGTCCAGGCCGTCGTGTTCGCCTACCGCTCGGGGCTGGTGCGGCAGGGCTGAGAGCCGGGTCCCCCTTCCGAGCTACCGAATCGCGCTCGCGCGGGCGATGTGGCCGAGGGGGCTCCTTTTCTAGCCTGGGAACCGGTCGGAGCGCCCCCCGCGCTCCGCGTTCCAGGAAGTGGTCCCGACATGTCCCACGACGCCGCACCCGCGTCCACCCCCCGCAGGCTCCGGCAAGTGGCTCCGCGCTTGTTGCTCCTCCTGCTCCTGTTCGGCGTCCTGGCCGCGCTCATCCCCGGTGTGACGAGCGCGGTGGGCACAACGGTGTGGGCCCTGCCCGTCGGCGTCGCGGCGGCGGCCCTGGGCCTGTGGGCCTACCGGCTCGCGATCCGCCGGATCGAGGGGAGGGAGCCGCTGGAGCTCTCCCGCGAGGGGGCGGCCCGCGGACTCGGATGGGGGACGGCGGCCGGCCTCGGCGTGTTCACCGCGACCATCGCGGTCATCGCCGTCTTCGGGGGCTACCGGATCACCGGCTGGGGATCGTTCGAGGCGTTCCTCGCCGTGTGCGGACTGATGTGCGCGGTCGCGGTCGCGGAGGAGCTGCTGTTCCGCGGGGTGCTCTTCCGCGTCGTGGAGGAGGTCTCCGGCACCTGGGGAGCGCTCGCCGTCAGCTCCGTGCTCTTCGGCGGACTGCACCTGGTGAACCCGAACGCGACCCTGTGGGGCGCGCTGGCCATCGCCCTGGAGGCCGGTCTCATGCTCGGCGCCGCCTATGTGGCCACGCGCTCCCTGTGGCTGCCGATCGGTCTGCACCTCGGCTGGAACACGGCGCAGGCCGGGGTCTTCGGCACCGCCGTCTCCGGCAGCGAGGACGCGTTCGCCGGGCTGTTCGCCGGGGAGACGAGCGGGCCCACCGCGCTCAGCGGGGGCGCCTTCGGCCCCGAGGGCAGTGTCTTCGCGGTGCTGCTCTGCGGCGCGGTCACGGCGTACCTGCTGCGCGTGGCCCACCGCAGGGGCCACATCGTGCCCCGGCCCGCGCGCCGGGCCTGAGCTCCCGGTCGTCGGCTGCGTCGCCGAACGGCGAGGGGTCCCCGGTCGGCCCGGGGGTGGTCGCGATCCCGCGTCGGACGGGGACGTGGCCCCAGGGGGGCGGTCCGCGAACTGCTGAAGGGCCTGCGTGCTGCCGTCCGGGAGGGGCGCTGTGCCACGGGCCGGACGGACTCGCGCCGCCCCTTCCGCATGGGTCCGCGCGGGTAGCAGCAGCCCCAGGCACGGGATTCCGTGAGGGAGACGGAGGTGAGGACCTCGGCGCACAGCGCGTCGAGGTCCTCGCGGAGTTCTTCCACAGGGGCCGGGTCCACGCGCCCGTCACGACAACGCCCGTCGCCGCCCGGCCGCGGAGGCGGAGGCCGCCCCTCCTGGGGGCGGCCTCCGTGTGTCAGCCCTCGTCGTCCATGGGCTCCTCGTCCATTCCCTCGTCCATGGGATCCTCTGACATGTCGTCGCCCATGGGGTCCTCCGACATGTCGTCCTCCCCGGACTCCTCCGTCATCTCCTCGGACATGTCATCGGTCATCTCCTCCGACATGTCCTCGTCCGCGGGACCGTCGGTCATCTCCTCGGAGTCCACCGAGTCCCCCTCTCCCCCTGCCGTGTTCTCGCAGGCGGCCAGACCGAGGACGGCGGTGACGGCGATCGCGCCGGCGGCCAGCAGTGTGCGGCTCCGGTGAAAAGTCGTGGGCATGGTGTCTTCTCCTTCTCGTCATGTGCGTTTCCCGCCCGGCTCGCGGTCCGAGCCGGGTGTTCCTCACGGGCGGCTCAGACCACCGTCACGGTGATGCGGTGGTGTCCGGTGGCGCCGGCGGGCGCCGGGGCCGCCCGGTCGGGGGTCTGTACTCGCCCGGCCCGGTCGGTGGCGCGGACGGTGATCGTGTGCTCTCCGGGTTCGGCTTCCCACTCCAGGACCCATTGGCGCCAGGTGTCGGTGCTCCCCTCCGGGGCGAGTTCGGCCTCGGTCCAGGACCCGTCGTCGACGCTGACCTCGACCCGGTCGACGCCGGTGCCCTGTGCCCAGGCCACTCCCGCGACCGCGATCCGGCCCCGCTCCGGGCTCGCCCCGTCGCGCGGGGTGTCCACGCGCGACTGGGTCCTGATCGGGCCGCGCTCGGCCCACCCCCGCGGGACCCAGTAGGCGTCGAAGGACGCGAAGGTGGTGAGTTCGACGTCGACGATCCACTTGCAGGCCGAAACGTAGCCGTAGAGGCCGGGGACGACCATGCGGACGGGAAAGCCGTGCTCGTGTGACAGGGGGCGTCCGTTCATGCCCACGGCCAGGAGGGCGTCGCGCCCGTCCGTGACGTCGGCGACCGGGGTGCCGATGGTCATGCCGTCCTCGGACCTGGACACCAGTTGGTCGGCGGGCCCGCCCTCGTCGGGCGAGCGCACCCCGGCCTCGGCGAGCAGGGAGGCGAGCGGGACGCCGAGCCAGCGCGCGTTGCCCAGATAGCCGCCGCCCACCGGGTTGGACACGCAGGTGAGCGTGATGTCCCTTTCGCACAGGTCGGCGTGGCGGAGGAGGTCGTCGTAGGCGAGGACGAGCTCCCAGCGCACGCCGAGGCCGTGGATCCGCAGGGACCAGGTGGAGGCGTCGATGCGGGGGACCGAGAGCGCGGTGTCGATGCGGTAGAAGTCGCTGCCGGGGGTGAAGTACGGGGCGAGGCCGTCGATTTCCAGGTCCACCCCCTCGGGCAGGGGCGCGGCCCTGTCGGCGGGCGCCGGCAGACGGACGGTGGCCGGGGTGAGGCCGCCGCCGGAGATCCCGGCGGACAGCAGGCGGGCGCCGGCGCCGACTCCGGCCGCGGCGGCCGTGGCCGCTCCGGCGAGGAGGACGAAGCGACGCCGGTCGGGACCGCCCGCGGCGCCCGGAGCGGTTCGGCCGCCCCGTAGTGTGCGGATCGACCAGGTGAGGACGCCCGCGAAGACGACCGTTCCCGCGGCGGTGGGCAGGGCGTCGAGCGGAACGGCGTCGGGACGGCTGAGTGCGGCGGTCAGACCGGCGCCGGCGAACAGTGCGGCGCCCGCCGCCCCGAGGACGGGGCGCCGGGACGCCGCCGCGCCGATCAGGGCCGCCGCGCAGGCGAGGAGGACCCCGATGCCGGTGAGCAGCGCCACCTTGTCCGCAGTGCCGAAGAGGTCGACGGCGAACTGCTTGAGGGGGAGGGGGACCAGGTCGATGACACCGGCGCCGACGGCCTGGACCGGCGTGGCGGTCGGGCGTGACAGAACCGCTCCGACGACTTCGGCCGCGGCCAGGGCGACCGCTGCGGACACGAGTCCGGCCAGGGAGGCCGAGCCCGTGGGGATGCGTCGTGGTGTGTCGGTCATGCCCTTGGTTCGGTGCCGGACCGGCGAGGGCGACTCCGCATTCGGTAACGAAGAGGTGACGAATGCGGAGCGGCGGTCTCCTCGGGCCGCCCGGGACCGAATCCCGGAGTGACGAGGTGGGAAGGTCGGTGGCGAGGTGAGGCGGGCGAGGATGCGCGTTCCCGGATCGGGGGCCCACACGGTGTCGGACGGAGGGCGCGACGACGAGGAGTGCTCCGGCGGGAGGCACGCCCTGTCTGCTCTGCTGCACGAGGTCGCACTCGGCGACCTGTCGGCGTTCGAGTCGCTCTACCGGGAACTCTCGGGGGCGGTGTTCGGCGTGGCCAGACGTGTGCTGGTGGATACGGCCCAGGCGGAGGAGGTGTGCCAGGAGGTGTTCCTGGAGGTCTGGCGGACCAGTGCCCGCCACGACCCGTCCCTGGGCAGCGTGGGCGCATGGGTGCTGACCATCGCCCACCGCCGGGCGGTGGACCGGGTCCGCTCCGAGCAGGCGGCGTCGGACCGGTTGACCGCGGTCGGCCGACTGGAACCGCCGGCCACGCCGCACGACACGGTGCCCGAGCAGGTGGAGCACCGGCTGGAGCGGGAGAAGGTGCGCCGCTGTCTGCGGAAGCTGACCGAGCCGCAGCGCGAGGCCGTGCGCCTCACCTACTACACGGGGTACACGCAGCGGCAGGTGGCCGACCTCCTGCGGGTACCGCTGACCACGGTCAAGGGACGGCTGCGCGACGGGTTGATCAAACTGAGGGACTGCCTGGGGGTGACGGTGTGAGACGGCGGGGGGAACACGGTCTGACGGCGGGCTACGCCGTCGATGCCCTGGAGCCCGCGGAGGTCCGGGCGGCGGAGCGGCACCTCGCCGAGTGCGAGGACTGCCGGCGCGATCTCGCGGAATTCCGTGAGACAGCGGTGCGCCTGGCGCGCGCGGAGACGGTGCAGCCGAGGGAGGAGGTGTGGGAGTCGATCCTGGCCGAGGCCCGGGTGACACGTCAGAAGCCGCCGACGCGGTCCCGTCCGGCGGAACGGACCCTCCGTTCCCGGAGCGTAGGGCGGTGGCTGCCGTGGGGGCTGGCCGCGTCCCTCGCGCTGTTCTCCATGGTGCTGGCGGGGACCCTGGCGTCCGTCAGCGAGCGGCTCGCCGAGCAGGAGGCCCGGACCTCGGAGGTGGAGACGCTGCTGGCAGCGGCCGACACCAACATGGTCGCGGCGTCGCTGGGCGAGGCCCGGGCCACGGTCTTCGCCTCCTACGACCGCGACGCCGCGGTCCTGGTGGTCGAAGGGCTCTCCGCCGCGCCGGAGGGTATGGCCTACCGCATGTGGTGGGTGGACGGTGACGGTGTCCGCCCCGCGGGGGTCATGGAGTCCTCGGGCGAGGGCCGGTACGCGGGTGTGGCCGGTGACATGGGGTTCCCCGACCAGTTGTGGATCTCCCTGGAGCCCGAGGGCGACATGGCGGAGCCGAGCGGTGAGGAGCTCTCCATCGACCTGTGAGGGTACGGCCGTCCGGCCGGGTCCATGACCCCGGAGGCCGGATCCGCCGTCCTATGACGTCTGCGACTGGTCGGCCCACCCGGCGGAGGCCTCCGACGAGGTGGACCCCGCAGTGGTCGCGGGCGGGGACGCAGGCGTAGCGTGCGCGAGCCCGTGGGAGGCGAGCGGATCCCGGACGGCCGGGTCGGCCGGATTGGTGAAGAGCCCGGTGCAGGTGTCCGTCTCCCCGGTCACAAGACCGTGCACCACGGCCCTGCCGGAATCCTTGGTTGAGGACAACGGTCCTCCGCCGTCCATACCGGCGACCATCAGGGACAGGGCTCGCGGGCCCCTACCCGCGACGACGGAGCTCCGTCTCCCCGGGCTGAGAACGCCGTCGTCGCGGCCGAACCCTCGCCCTCCCGGGACGTCGCGGACGGTCAGCCGACGAAGAGCCGGTCCAGGTGGGCTTCGAGGACCGCCAGTGCCCTCTCCCTGGCCACATGGCCGAGAAGCGTCTGCGCCCTCAACCCCTCCACCAGAGCGAAGGCCTCAAGTGCCGCCGTCTCGGGATCGGTGCCGGCCGCGACCGCTCCCGCGTCGACCCCCTCGCTCAGCGCCTGCTCCAGGAGGGCCTGGATCCCCGCGTAGCCCTGGAGCAGGAACGCGGCCAGCTGCGGCTCGACCAGCGCCCGCGCCAGGAAGGCGACCCCGACCCGCTGCGCCTCCACCTGGCGGGGGTCTCCGTCGAGCAGGCCGCACAGAACCGTGCGGACGACATCCCGCGGAGACGGCGACGTCGCCGGCGCCAAACGCTCGCGGGTTCCGGCGACGTCGCGGGCGCCCACGTATTCCAGCGCGAACAGCAGCATCTCGTCCTTCGTGCGGAAGTAGTGCTGCACGCGGCCCATCGAGATCCCTGCCTCGGCCGCCACGTCGCGCAGGCTGACGCCCTCCAAGCCCCGTGCGGAGACGAGCGCGCAGACCGCTTCCGCGATCTGGGCGCGCCTCTGCCGGTGGTCCACCTGTCTGGGCATCGCTTCCTCCGTCTCCCGTCCAACGCACCGCATTGGACCACGCCTCACGCGTCAAGGTTACAATGCAGATGCATTGCAATGCGACTGCATTGTCAAGAGAGGAGCTCGGCATGTCAGCAGCACTCCGCCTCATGTTCGGAGAGGCCCGGATCTACGGACTCACCCTGGTCGCCGGCATCCTGCTGATCGTCCAGGGGTACGGGACGGGAGTCACCGAACTCCTCTGGGGAGTCGGTTGGGGACCCCTCGCGTGGGTCGGCGAGCGCGTCGCACTCCCGGACGGCTCACCGTTCCTGCTCGGCTCGCTGGGGTTCGTGTTCGTGCTCGCCACGTGCTTCGCCGTCCAACACGATTGACCACCGTTCACCGGCGCAGGCCGGGGCGGCTGCGCCGGCGGCGACCGTTCACAGGCTGCAGCGGGCGTCGGCGGGCGGGGATTCGAGGTCGAGGAGATACGCGTCGACCACGTCGTCGACGCACTCGCTGCCGCCGAGGAGGTAGGCGCCGTGCTGCTTGCCGTCCACCGTGAGCAGGCTTCCGCCGAGGGCCTGCGCCATCGCGATGCCGCCCTCGTGCGGCGTGACCGGATCGCCGGTGACCGACACGACGAGCGTCTCCGGGAGTCCTTCGACACCGGCGAGCCAGGGCTCGTCACGCGTGGGTGGCGCGGGCCACGCCTCGCACTCGCTGTGGTAGCTCCCCGCCGTGAACACGTCGAGGTCGAACATCGGCGCGACCTCTCCGATCTCGCGTGCGAGCGCAGTCTGTTCCTCCGGCGTCAGACGGGGTGAGTCCATGCAGCGCACGGCGATGTTCGTGTCGAAGTCCGTGCCGTAGGCGCCGTCCGCCGTGCGGGCGTAGAACGCGTCGCGCAGGGCGAGCATCCCGTCGGCGTTCCCCGCCTCGAGCGCGGTCAGGGCGGAGATGACCTCGGGCCACTTCGCTTCGGAGTACAGTCCACCGCTGATCCCGAGGTAGGCGTCCCAGACGCTCACCTCCCGGCTGTCGGCGGTCGCCGCCGGTGTCTCGACAAGCGGCTGGACGATCTCGTGCAGACGATCGTTCGCAGTCGCGGGGTCGGGACCCAGGACGCAGTCGGGCGATTCGGCGCAGAGTGCGGCGAGGTCGTCGAACCGTGCCTGCAGGCCGGCGAACGAGGAGACCCGGAACCCGCTCGCCGTCAGGTCGGGCGCGACGGCGCCGTCGAGCACGATCGCGCGGACCTTCTCCGGGTAGGTCGCGGCGTACATGGCGCCGAGCTCGGAGCCGTAGCTGTAGCCGAGGTAGGTGAGCTTCTCGTCGCCGAGCACCTCCCGCATGACGTCCATGTCGCGGACGACGTTGGTCGACCCGGCGTTGACGAGGTTCGCGACGCCGCCGGAGCCGTCGGTGCAGCGCTCTGCGAGCTCGACCGACTGTTCGGCGCTCGTGATGTCGTACACCGCGCCGAACCGCGGCACGTCGCCCGCGTCGTACTCCTCGTCGGTGTAGCAGTCGAGAGCGGGGGTCGACGATCCGATCCCGCGCGGGTCGAAGCCGACGATGTCGAAGCGCTCGGCGACGGGGCCCGCCTGCCACAGGGGCAGGGTCGATGCCACGAAGTTGGTGCCGGAGCCTCCGGGGCCGCCCGGGTCGATCAGCAGCGAGCCCTCGGTCTCGCCCGTGGCGGGGAGGCGCATGAGCGCGATGTGCGCCCTCTCGCCCTCCGGCTCGTCGTAGTCGAGCGGCACCTCGACCGAGGCGCACTCGAGCGCCGGGTTCGCGAACAGCTCGGCGTCCGCCGCGCTTGTCGCGGTGTCCTCGCACCCGGCCCAGTCGGGCTCTTGCCCGAGGTAGGCGCCGAGATCGGCATCCGTGCCGGAACCCGGTGGAGGAGGAGCGGGCGTGCATCCGGCGAGCAGGAGGAGCACAGCCGTGGCGGCCGCGGCGAGTGCGGTCTCGAGGTGTCGTGATCGATGGGGGAGCCGAGGATGTGATCGCATGCGTTTCTCCTGTGCCGAGCCGCGACCGTGTACGAGGGCGCGGCGACGGTGGACGGATCGTTCTTGGGTCAGGGGTGCTGAGATGCCCGACAGGGCGGCGACGTGACCGGACAGAGCGGGGAGGTCAGCCCCCGAGCCCCTCGGCCTCGGCGTCCAGGAGCCGGTGATGGCGGAAGGTGAGTGCTCGTTCGGTCCCCGCGAGGCCGGTGGTGACGGTGAGAATCGTGTTCGCCCATGCCGGCAGGTCGATGGGCGAGACGAACGGGGTGAAGCGATCGGCCCAGATCGGCAGGTGGGTGGCTGCCCCGAGCAGCTGCGGGGCGAGAAGGATCAGATTGACCGTCAGCACGAGGACGGCGCAGGCAGCGAGGGCGCGCCCGACCTCGGGATGACGGCGGGAGAGTCGGGCGCGCCAGTGCTCGGGTGTCCCCGGTGCGGGATCGAGACGTCGCCGGCTGCCGTCCGCGCTGATCAGGTGGATCCGCTGCATGCCGTACCTGCTCGCGGCGACCTCGATGCCGTCCGATCCGAGCGGGAACCGGACCGGCATGTCGGAGGTCTGCACGTGCCGGCCGTCCCGGTAGAGCGAGGCCCGGCCCGCCATGTGATCGACATCGACCGCCGCCGTCGACGCATCGGGAAGGTCGATCGCGAATCGTGTGCGCTGCAGCGAGGGGGAGGGGCGGAACGGCGGCAACGGCGAGCCAGGCTCGGGAGCGGGCGTCGACCACGCTTCCGCATCGCCGTCGAGGCCTTCGAGCCCCTCGAAGCCGTGAGGATCCTTCCGCGCCGCACCGGTCCAGGGCTGGTGCCAGTCGTTCATGCCTCGTCCTGCCCGGGGGCGTCACAGGACGGGGCACCGCCACGAAATCTATTTAGCATGTCCATGCCAAATAAAGTAGCACAAGCATGCCAAAAAATGGCTAGGATGGCGTCATGCCCAAGAGAGTCGACCCGGATGCCCGCCGGGAGCAGGTCGCCGAGGCCGTGATCGACGAGATCGTCGCGCATGGGATCCGCTCGGTGACCCTCGCTCGGATCGCCGCACGCACCGGCCTGGCCATCGGGAGCATCCGGCACTACTTCGGCGACACCGTTCGCGAGGTCATGCGCTTCACGCTGGGCGTCCTCATACAGCGCGTCGCGCGCCGAGACGCGACGCTGTCCGACGACCCGGTGGCACGGATCGGGGATGTGATCACCTTCGCCGCGCCGACCAGCGAGCAGGAGCGCCGGGAGAACATCGCCCTCGTCGAATACCGTGTCATGGCGCGCACGGACCCGGAGTTCGCGGCCGACATCGCCGCGACGTCCCTCGCGGGTGCGGAGGTGGTCCGCTCGCTGCTGCGCGAGGCGCTGGTCGACCGTGATGTCGAGGAGGAGGCGCTGCACCGTGAGGCGCTCCTGCTGTTCGCCCTGATCGAGGGCTTCTCGTTCAGTTCGGCGCTGTTCTCCGCCCCGTTGTGCGAGACGGACGTCCGTGCCGCCGTGACGGCGACCGTGCAGCGTCTGCGCGACGCCTATCCGCCTTCCGGGGGAGCCGTCGAGGGAACGTCCAGAGCTCCTGAGGCCGCCGAGGGGTCACGGAGCCACATCTAGTGCTGTGACCGGAAGGTTCACCGGGTCGAGGGGCAGGCCGTGAGGTCGACCGGCCGTCCTCCCCAGCGGATGCCTTTCTCGCTGCGCACCCGGGCGCGTTCTCGGCGTTGGGCCGCGAGCACGTGCGGGTGGCGGGCGTTGGCGTTGCGCCACCGCAGGTAGGCGTGCAGTACCCGGGTTGGGACCGTGTGGCCGGGGTGGTGGGAGTTGGCGATGGTGAACTGGCGCAATGGTCCGCAGTGGGCCTCGATCGGGTTGGCCCACCAGGCGTAGGTCGGGGTGAAGCACAGCTCGCCCTTGTTCCTGGCCGCCCAGGCGCGGATCTTGGGGCTCTTCGCGGACAGGTTGTCCATGATCGCGTAGACGGGGGCGCCGTCCGGGCGGGCGGTGTGGATCGTTTTCAGGGCCGTGAGTGTGTTCGCTCCGTCCCTGCGCCGGTGGTTGGTGCCCCGCACAGTGTCGGAGCCCACCGAGTAGCAGCCGTGGAAGTAGGTGATGCCGTGGGTGCGCCAGGGGGCGGGTGCCGAGCGGTCCGAACTCGTCGAAGGCGAAGACCCGGTCGGGGAAGTGGGTGGTGACGTGCTCGATGCGGTCGAGTTTTGCGTCCAGTTCGGGGTCGGGTGGGTCCTTCCAGGTACGGGTGCGCTGGAAGGTGACGCCGTGCCGGGCCGGCAGGGTGCGCAGGGCCTCGCGGCCGATGCGGACGGGGTGTGCGCCTCGCGTTCAGGTGGGCGGCGAGTTTGCGGATCGACCAGCGGGTGAAGGGTTGGCCGGGCGGGTGGTGGCCGTCTGGACGGCGAGTTCTTCGTCCTCGTGGGCTTGGACCAGGCGGGCGATCACGGGGACGGTGTTGCCGCTGGAAGGGGCCAGGATCTTCATCGCCCGCCGGTAGCGGACGCTGTTGGTGCTGCCCCGGCGGACGATGCGCTGGAGTTTTTGTCCCTCGGGCGGGGTGAGTCTGCGGGCTCGGACGGGTTCGGCCACCGGGTGCCTGCCAAGGGGTGGGGGCCCAGTGTTGGGTTCAACCCTGTCAGGTGTCACCAACCCGGTGAGCCTTCCCGGTCACAGCACCAGGCGGCGGGCGATGAGGGCCCGGGTGCTGTACGCGCAGGACCGCCGCACCTGCGAGGCCGCCCCGAATCCGCTCCGGACACACGCGGACCGCCCCGGGCGCCGGGTTCGGCGTCGGTGCAGCCTGTCGACCGGTCGGCCCGAGGGTCACGGGGTCGACGAGGTGCGACCTCCCCCCTCGAACGCCGCCAACGAGGTGATGAAGCGCTCGGCCGCGGCGTCGACCTCGGCGGTCGGGGTCAGTAGTTTCTGCAGCAGGAGTCCTCGCAGGGATGCGGTCGCGATGATGCTCTGCTGCCTGGCGTCGGCTGCCGTGGCGCCGTCGCGAAGAGCTGCCGTTTCGAGAAGCTGCGCCAGGCCGTCGATGTCGACGACGAGCTCCTGGAACGCGTCGCGTTCATAGACCGCCAGCCCGACCAGGTGGAAGAAGGCATGGACGCGGTCTTCGTGCGCGGGGTCCGAGTAGAAGCTCCAGACGGCTCTGCACAGGGCCGCGAACCCGAGTTCGTTGCCGGTCTCGGCGATGACGAGGTTGTCGCGGCGGCGCGCCTCCAACAGCACGGCACGCAGCAGACCCGGCCGCGACCCGAAGTGATACGTCAGCAGCGTGTGGTGCACACCGAGCCGCTCCGCCACTTGGCGCATCGACAGGTTCGGGCTGGGGCCGTTCTCGCCGAACTCGTCGAACAGCGCCTCCAGGAGACGCTTCTTCCCTTCCCCGACCGGCGATCTCACGTTGCCTCCGTTGACAGTTTCACCACTGTTGAGTACGTTACCGCACAGTGAATTCACCACTGTTGAGTACAGTGGGCCGCAACCCGGGGGAGGAGGTTCCATGACCGGTACATGGCTGGTCGGCGGTACCGTCGCGGACGGATCGGGCGCCGACCCGACCGCGGTCGACGTGTGCGTGGAGGACGGCATGATCACCGCGATCGGGAGGGCGCCGTCGGGCGCGGCGGTCGTCGACCTCGGCGGCATGGTCCTGACCCCGGGACTGATCGACGCACACGTCCACCTGGGTCTCTCGAGCCCGGTCGGAGCGCAGTTCGGGTTCCAGCTCTCGGCGGCCGAGCTCGCCGCCGACATCTTCGCCGCCGCGGGCCACGCCCTGGACGCGGGCTTCACCACGGTGCGCGACACCGGCGGCATCGACGGCGGGGTCGTCGGGGTCATCGCGAAGGGAAAGGTGCGGGGTCCGCGGGTCCTCTCGTGCGGTCCTGTGCAGTGCCAGACCGGGGGACACGGCTACTACGGGGCCGCATGGGAGCCGACCGGGCTGTGGGAGGCCCACCACATCCCCGGGCTCTGCGCCCTGTCGCTGATGTCGGGCAATGCCGACGAGCTGCGGCGCAATGTGCGCGAGTCGTTCCGTCGCGGCGCGAGTTTCCTGAAGCTGTGCGTCACGAGCGGCGTCGTCGGGGGACACGACCGCCTCGACGACACACAGTTCACGCACGAAGAGATCGCCGTGGCGGTGCAAGAGGCACAAGCGCGCGGTACCTACGTCACGGTGCACGCGCACAACAACGCGGGCATTCGCAACGCAGTGCGGGCCGGCGTGCGCTGTGTGGAGCACGGCACCGACATCGACGAACCGACGGCCCGGTTGATGCGGGAGCACGACGTGGCCCTGGTCCCCACCTTCGCCGTGGTCGAGCAGCTCATGGACGCCGAGAGCATGGGCCTGGACCCCGCGACGCGGGACCGCGTCGCCGGAGTCCGCCAACGCATGGCGACAGCGCTGGAGACCTCTCGCGCGGCGGGCCTGAGGATCGGCCTGGGCTCGGACCTCATCGGGCCGAACCAGCAGCGCCGGGGCCAGGAGCTGCGCCTGCGAGCCGAGCTGGAATCACCCATGCGGGCGCTGGTGTCGGCCACCAGCGTCAACGCCGACATCCTCGGGCTGGGCGGGACCGTCGGAATGGTCCGCGTCGGGATGCGGGCCGACATGGTCGCCTGGCGACAAGACCCGCTCCACGACCCGAACGTGTTCGCCGATCCGGACATGGCCGCCCTCGTCTTCAAGGGCGGTCACATCATGAAGGGACAAACCCGATGAGCGAGATACTGCACGGCTGCCTGCCGGACACGGAGTACCTGGAGATCACCGCGCGGTCGGGGCACCGCTACGGCGTCTGGGTGACCACGCCCCCCGGTTATACGGACTCCACGGAGCCCCTGCCGCTGATCTACGTGTTGGACGGCAACTGGACGGTCGGGCTCACCGCGCCCCTCATCGTCACCCAGGCGGACCCGTATCTGACGATCGCCCCCTACATCCAGGTCAGCATCGGGTACACCGGTGAGGAGGCGGCGGCCTGGGCGCAGATTCGCAACCGCGACCTCGTACCGCCGGGGGAACCCATCGGTGACGACATGCTGGCCACCCTCACGAAAGCTCGCGACACGGGTGCGATGACCCAGGAGCAGGTCGACGCCTACCTCGCGGAGCTGAAGGAGGCCCACGCCGACGTCTTCCTCGACTTCCTGACCGGCGAACTCCACCCCCACCTCCGGTCGAGGCTGCGTGTCAGCGAGTCCGGGCACGGCCTCTTCGGCTACTCCTACGGAGGTCTTTTCGCCCTCTACGCATGGCTGCGCGAGACAGGTCTCTTCGCGAGCATCGGTGCGGGCAGCCCCGGTGTGGCCAGTACGGACAGCCAGATCTTCACCCTCGTCGAAGCCCTGCCGGAACTCGGCGAGGACGCAGCCGCTCCACAGCTGCACATCACGCTGAACGAAGCCGAACTGCTGGGAGACATTCCGTTCTATCGCGGAATGGCCCGTAACGTCCTTGCGACGGTGGAACAGCTGCACACCCAGGGGCGGTCGGAGCAGGTTTCGCACGCGTTGTTGCGGGAGACGCACGTCACCGGGCTGCAGGCATCCTTCCTCAGCTACCTGAAGGCATGCCACAGGCGCTGACCGGCCGCGGCCGTGAGCGCCCCGACAGCCCATCCGCCGGGCCGGTGCCGAACGTGCGGCGCGGGCGGGCCTAACGCCCCACCGCCGTCGGCCGGGTGCGGTGGAGCCAGTCGGCGACGCCGGTGACCACGGCCGGGTCGACGTGGTGCGGCAGTGCGTAGTCGGCCGGGGTGGACGGGCCGGCGCCGGGGAAGAACAGGTGGTCGTCCGCCTCGAAGACGCGGAAGTCCACCCCGGGCCGGCCGGCCAGGCCCGTCCGCCACCGGGCGAGGTCGTCGGCGACGGTGACCTGGTAGTCGCGGCCTCCTTGGAGGATGAGCATCGGCTTGCCGAGTGCTGCGGCGGTCGCCACCGGGTCGTAGTCGCGCAGTTCGAGCCAGTACGACGCGGGCAGACCGAACGGCAGTTCCGAGGCCGGGGTCGCGGAGGTCAGTCCGGGGCCGTCGACGAGGGCGGCCTGTCCGGCGAACGTCTCGACCAACGAGGCCGGCACCTGGTCCGGGAGCACCGAGGAGAGGTGGGAGGCGACGCGGACGGCGGCATGGTGCATCGGCTGTGCGTCGCCGGCCATGACCACCAGACCGGCCACGGAGGGCTCGGCGGTCGCGACCAGCGGGGCGACCTTGCCGCCCATGCTGTGTCCGAGGACGAAGACGCGCCCGGCGTCCACCTCCGGGCGGCGCCCGAGCAGGCCGACCGCGTCGACGGCGTAGGGCACGTACTCCCGCGACATGGTCAGGTCGGGCGAGGCCGCGAACCCGCTGTGGGCGAAGGTCGCCTTGTCGAAGCGCAGCACCGCGATCCCGAGCCCCGCCAGCCCCCACGCCAGGTCCTTGAGCGGCTTGTTCGGCCCGCTGGTCTCGTCGCGGTCGAAGTGCCCGCCGCCGCTGAGCAGCACCACACCGGGACCGGGGCCCCGGTCCTTCGGGACGCTCACGGTGCCCGGCACGGCGAGGGGGCCGGTGCCGACCGTGACGTCGTGCTCGGTGAACAGGTGCGGGTCGGCGTAGGGCGGCGGGGCCCAGGCGGACACGGTTCCGGTCGGGGGTTCGTCAGACATCGTCATCACCTTTCTCATCTTCTGCGAACGTTAGCATGGTGTGAGATCATTTCTGCATGGACGGTTTCGAACTACTCGCACACCCGGTACGGCTACGGGTGATCCACGCGATGCGCGGCGGACGGGAGCTCACGACCGCCGACCTCTGCCTGCGCATCCCGGACGTCTCGAAGGCCACGGTCTACCGGCACGTCGACCTGCTCGCGGCCGGGGGAGTCCTGGAGGTCGCCGGGGAGCGGCGGGTGCGCGGCGCGGTCGAGCGCCGCTACCGGCTGCACCGGGAACGCGCGGCGATCGACGCCGACACCGCCGCATCACTCTCGCGCGAGGACCACCGGCGCGCTTTCGCCACCTCTCTCGCCGTCCTCGCAGCCGAGTACGACGCCTACCTCCGCCGTGACGAGGCCGACCCGGTGGACGACCAGGTCGGCTACCGCCAGCACGCCGTCTGGCTCAGCCCCGAGGAGCTGCGCGAGACGATCGAGGGGATGCGCGGGGCGATCGCGCCCCACCTGGCCAACGAACCGGCGGACGGCCGCACGCAGTACCTGCTCAGCCCGATCCTCTTCCCGATCGCGCCCCCACCGGCCGGGACCGATCCCGACACCGTCGACCCGCCGGCGCCCGGCGGCTGAACGAGCCGCCCCTCACCGCGGGGGCCGCTCTACCGTCGTTCCCCGAGGCCGGTCCCGGTGTGTGCGCCCCGGTGACACGGGCGGCGCCTCCCGTGCCGCGCTCTCCGCGCCCGGCATCCCGGCCGTCCTGCCGCAGCGCGAAGACCGGTGCGGGTACGAGAACCGTGTCGTCCGCGTTCTCCGCTGGTGCGGTTGACCGGGAGGGTGGACAGGACTGGTCAGAAAAGGGGAGAAAAGCCGTAGTACAAAGGCCGTGGCCACATCGAACCGGAAACCGGGATCACGTTTTTCGGGTTTCCGATAAAGCATCTCTGGTTTCTTGGGGTGAGAGTTGCTACGGGGGCGGGTGAGGCTGGTTTCCGCCTATTTTTCACCCCATGATCGACGGTCTCGCTCTATCGTTCACCCCCGAAGGGGCCGGGTCGTTTCGTCGCGATGGCCGACACCGGGGCTCGGACAGGGCGGAGCGGCCGTTTCCGTATCGGACCCGGCCATCACGGGGTTGTGGTCCTCGCCGGACGTGGGCGGACGGGGCACGGACTGGTGCCCGGCAACGTATGGAACAAGGGCCCCTCGAAAAACAGACGGTTTTCGCCATGAGATCGCTATGGGGCCGGGGTCGATGTTGACGACATCCGCATCAGCATCCGGATGTGGAGCCGAGGAGGACGACCGGGCTCTTTTTCTTATCCCGAAACCACTCGACTGACGAAAGCATCACATAGGCTAGCTGCTTCTCACCCTTCGGACATCGATGTGAATTTTTCCATCGCGAGCAGTCTTTCCTGGAGTGATGCATGGCCCGACCACCCCTCCCCGACGGCGCCGAGGGAACGACGTCCTCCCTACCGCCCGTGGACACCGCCTCCTACACCCGCAGCGAGGCCACCCGCCTCCTGAGCGCGGGGGCCTATCTCGACCCCTCGTTCCGCAGAACCGCTATCACCGAACTCGTCGAGCATCCCGAACGCATCGCCCCCCCGTCCCTGGGCTACGACGCGGTGACCGTGCTCCGGCACTGCCTGCGGGCCAGGAGCATGGATGTGAAGGCCTCGGTCCTGGTCCTGGCGGTCCTGGTGTCCGGGGCCGTGATTGCCGTGGGCCTGATGGTCGGGGGGATGCCGGACACGGAACTGATGAGTCGGATCGATTACGCCCTGCCCGGGGAGGCAGCTCAGGAGGCCCCCTCCGGTGAACAGACAGACCAGGAGGCCCGCGCCGCCGCCGAGGAGGCCCGCGCCGCCGCCGAGGAGGCCCGCGCCGCCGTCGAGGCGGCAGCCAGGGTGGCCCCCTCCGCCGGGGAGATGGGGCTGGCCGCCCTCGTCTCCCTGGTCCTGCTCGTCCTCGTCGGTCTGCTGTCCCGAGCGCGACAGAAGTTTCTGGGTCGGAGCGAATCGCTCCTGACGGTGGTCATCGGGGGCGCCATCGATCCGGCCAGGCCGGCCCACCGCTTCCTCGCCAGGCTCCTGGGCCTGGCCAACCTGGGGCTGACGGTGCTGTGGATCCTGCCCGCGTGGGCGTTCCTTCGGGGCGGCCACATCCTCGCTGCCCTGGCCGTCCTCTTCCTGCCGGTACTCCTCCTCGCGATCGGCGTGTGGCACCGACTCGCTCTCTCCCGAGTCCTGTGGACGGAACTGTCCCGCTCCTCCTTCACCGGCAGGGCCCCGAGGACCCCCCTGTTCGCAAGGCGGCACACGGGCACACTGGACGCGATCGGCGAGGAGCAGTTCTCCCGCCTCGTCCTCTACAACGAGGACCAACCCTTCCTCGGCGCCGGCGAGTCCTACCGCCCCTGGTCGCTGGCCCTGGAACTCGAACGCCTTCCCGGCGCCCCGCACAGGGCCGAGCCCCTGGACGGTCGCCGCGTCCTCGACCTCATCACCCCGCAGTTGGCGAGGCTCGCCGAGGTCTCCTCCCAAACCAGCAGGGACCGGCTCAAGGACCTGGAGCTACAGGAGTGCGTCTTCCTCCCGGCCGCCCTCCCCGAGGGCGTGTGGCACGCCGACCGCCTCTACGAGGAGAGCAGCGTCCGTGAACACCTCGAAGCATCCGTCGGGGAGGGCGCCGAGCAGCGGCGGCACTTCCTGCGGATCCGGGTGGGCGGTTGGGACGAGGAGGTCGTCACCACCGTCTTCGTGCGGGTGCACACCCAGGGCGACCTTCTGATCCTGGAGGTGCTGCCTTACGTCCTGTCCCCGTTGCGGAGCTCCTTCCACGAGGTAGACGCCATTACCGCGCGGTCGGCCCGTTTCCCGGTGTCGGCCCTGGTGACCGCGCCCGCGATGACGGTGGCCGTCCTGGTCCGCGGGGCGGGCACCCTCAAGTCGTGGTGGTTCGAATGGTTCGGGCTCGGAGTCGGGGAGACACAGGAGGCGCCCCGGCTCAGCATCCGCGAGTCGGGCTCGCGCGACACACGGTCGATGTTCCAGGAGATGGACGTCAACCGGTACGTCAAGACCATCCAGGACCGTATTACCTCCGGGGCCCAGCAGGCCCTGGTCGAAGCGGGCTACAGGACCGAGGAGTTCCAGCAGCGGGTGGTGAACATCAGCCGCGGAGGCGTGTTCATCGGCGGTTCCATGAGCGGATCGATCGCCACCGGAGCCGCAGCGAAGGCCGTCACCGATCTGGTGGCCAAGAAAAAGAGGAAAGGAGAGGAAGTAGCACCATGACCCACGACGACACCGCACCTGCTGAGGGCTCTGTCTCCATCGGCGGCTCGCTGCACGGCGGAGCGGTCTCCACCGGCACGGGCGGCTCCGCCGAGGTTTCTGCGCCAACGGATTCCGATCGCCGAGAGGAGCCACGCCCCTCCACTCCGGTCGCACTCCCCCGGGGAGCGGTCGGGAAGCGCGCCCCGGGATCCGTCGCCATCGGTGGTGACGCCCGGGGGGTGGCGATCTCTACCGGGGACCACGGCACGGCGCGCTTCGAGGCGTCCTCCGACGCCGTGCAGGACGAGCGGTACCGGGAGCTGTTGGAGCAGGTCCGCCTGCTGCGTCAGCAGCTCCCCCTGTTCGCCGACGCGGAGGGGGTCGCCGAGGTGGAGGCCGAGCTGGTCCAGACGGAGGAGGAGATCGCACAGACCGGCACCGCCGCACCGGGCCTGTTGCGCCGGTTGTGGGAGCGGCTGGAGCAGGCGAACACCGCGCTGGGCGCGCTGACCTCGGCCACCGCCCTGGCCGAGACGGTGCGACAGCTCACCGGCTGAGGGGGGACCGTGCCCGATTCCACGAACGCGCGCTGGGACGCCGACCAGCAGAGTTGGGTCGGAGGAACCCGTCCGGAATCCGCTGGAGGCGAGACACCGAGGCAGCTGAACATACCGACCCTGATGTTGGTGCCCCTGGTCGTCCTGCTCATCGTGGTGGCGGTGGCGGCGGCGGTCGGTATCAGCAGGCCCCCCTCCACCGGGGGCAGCGACTCCGGACAGCAGAGTGCTCCCGCCAAGGACGAGGCCAGTGCGGCGGAGTCCACCGCTGAGGAGCCGTCCGAAGAACCCGCCGAGGACGGGTGTGCGGACGGAGGGAACAGTGAAACCTGTGACGACGCGGAGAGCCCGGAACCCCCCGAGGCCGAGGACCCGTTCGCCGAAGAGGACGTAGAGTCCCAGGCGCTCGACGGATATGAGCTCAGCACGGATTCTGGCTGGTTCGGGCTCCACATACCGGAAGGGTGGCAGTACGAGGGCGGGGGAGCGTCGGAAGAGTTCTTCTACCATCCGGACGATCGGAGCCACTTCATCAAGATCATCGACTTCCAGGGCGAATACCTCTCTCCATGGCGGGCCATGAACGCCCTGGAGTCTGAGTTGGAAGCCACCTACGGGCAGTCTGGTTACGACGACTACAACGGGGCGGCGGTGCTGGAAGAGGATCCGTCGGTCATGGAGTTGAACTACGCCTACGACCACGACACATTCGGGCACCAGGACGTGTACGTGCGTACCTTCTTTGGTGAGGGCGGTGGAATCTACGCGGTATCGGCCGAAGGACCGTTCGAAGAGTGGCGGACCACCAAGGAGCACTGCAAGGAGGCCGCCAACTCGTTCTGCCTGAACGAACATGAATGCTCCTGACAGGACGGCCTCTCCAGGGCGTCGCGTGCGGTCACCACGAGGCCCGCTCGGGGCCGGTCACCGGCTCCGAGCGGTCGACGGCCCGCAAGTCCGGCGGGAGGAGGCCGCCCGTGTGAACCTGTCCTGCTCGACTCCCCGAGTACATCCCCCTCGTCTTCGGTCCGGGATGCCGCTTCGACGGGCGCAGTCATCCACGTCGCGGAGAGCGCTGCCACCGAAATCCTGACCTGCCGTCCCTGAAGGTCCTCACGTGCCATGATCCCCATGGGTCATCTGATGATGACCGGATGTCACTGAACGGGAGAGCACATGAGTGAGCGCCAGACTGGCACTGTGAAGTGGTTCAGCGAGGAGAAGGGGTACGGCTTCGTCACGCCGGATTCCGGAGACCCCGATCTGTTCGTGCACTTCAGGGCGATCGAGAGCAGCGGATTCAAGACCCTTAACGACGGGCAGAAGGTCAGCTTCGAGGCCGTTCAGGGGCAGAAGGGGATGCAGGCCGACAAGGTTCGCGTGGAAGCGGAGTAGGGGACCGGGGGCGGTCTTGCGCGCCGGACCGAAGCCGGGAAGACGCTTCCCGGCTTCGGTCCGGGGCTGATGAGTCGGACTCCATCATGTGCCGGGTGTTCGCCGAAGCTTCTCGTCCTGTGTGTGCAGGGTGGTGATGAGGTCGTCGATGTGTGCGGCGGTGGTGGGGGCTCCGGTGTCGGTGGCCAGGTCGCGGGCTTCTTGGAGGGTGCGGA
This sequence comes from Nocardiopsis sp. NPDC055824, assembly GCF_053616335.1. Classification (NCBI taxonomy): domain Bacteria; kingdom Bacillati; phylum Actinomycetota; class Actinomycetes; order Streptosporangiales; family Nocardiopsidaceae; genus Nocardiopsis; species Nocardiopsis sp. NPDC055824. The sequence continues at coordinate 120 of NZ_JBSHDN010000002.1, read as the reverse complement.
TGAGGGTTGCGTGGTCGGGTCGTGTGTCGAGCAGGGTGTGGAGCTGGGTGCGGGGGTAGCGGCGGTGTCCGCCGAGGGTTTTGACCGAGGCGAGGCGGCCGTCTTTTTCCCAGCGGGCGA